>NZ_JBSFKO010000005.1:135765-412323 GCF_053598575.1 Streptomyces sp. NPDC001100 | reverse complement strand
TCGCCCCCGCCGCCCCTACCCGTCCCGTCCCCGGGGGCTGCGCCCCCGGACCCCCATCGGCCTGAACGGCCTCGTCCTCAAACGCCGGACGGGCTGAGAATTGCCGTTGCCGGCGGAGCAGCCTTCACCTTCTCCTACGCCGAGCACACCGAGCTCCTCACCGCGGCCGGTGCCGAGGTCGTCGTGTTCGATCCCCTTCGGGATGAGGAACTCCCCGACGGGACACGCGGGTTGGTCATCGGGGGCGGGTTCCCGGAGGTGTACGCCGCCGAGTTGTCCGCCAACGAGCCGTTGCGCAAGGCCGTTGGAGCGCTCGCCGGGAGCGGGGCTCCCGTGGCCGCCGAATGTGCCGGACTGCTGTATCTGGGGCGGGAGTTGGACGGTCGGCCGATGTGCGGGGTACTGGATGCCACCGCGCGGATGAGCGAACGGCTGACCCTGGGATATCGGGACGCCGTCGCGCTGAGCGACAGTGTGCTGGCCGTGGCCGGGACGCGGATGCGCGGGCACGAGTTCCACCGGACCGTCGTCGAGCCCGGCTCGGGGGCGGCTCCCGCCTGGGGGGTGCGCGCCCCCGAGCGGCGGGTCGAAGGTTTCGTACAACAGGGTGTGCACGCGAGCTATCTGCACACGCACTGGGCGGCCGAGCCCGGTGTGGCCCGTCGGTTCGTGGAGAGGTGCCGGACGTCATGAGCAGCAGCAGGTTGATCGGAGTCGGGGTGGGTCCCGGCGATCCGGAGCTGGTGACCGTGAAGGGCGTCAACGCTCTGCGGGCCGCCGATGTCGTCGTGGTGCCTGTGATGGATACGGGTGAGCGGGGGCGGGCCGAGGCCACCGTGCTGCACTACGTGCCCCAGGAGAAGGTGCTGCGGGTCGTGTTCGCGCTCAACGAGCGGACCGACCGGGCCCGGCGCGAGGCCGCCTGGGACGCCGCCGGGGCGAAAGTCGCCGAGCTGCTCGGCGCTCACGGCGTCGTCGCGTTCGCGACCATCGGGGACCCGAACGTCTACTCCACCTTCACCTATCTCGCCCTGACCATCGGGGAGTTGGTGCCGGGGGTCGTGGTCGAGACCGTGCCGGGGATCACCGCCATGCAGGATCTCGCCGCGCGCTCCGGGGCCGTACTCACCGAAGGGACCGAGCCGTTGACGCTCGTGCCCGTGACCGCCGGGTCCGCCGTGCTCAAGGACGCGCTGGCCGGGCCGGGGACGGTCGTGGCGTACAAGTTCGGGCGGCAGGCGGCCGAGGTCGCAGAGGCGCTGCGCGAGACCGGGCGGATCGAGGACGCGGTGTGGGGGTCGGCGCTCGGGCTGGACGGGGAGTCGATCCGGCCGGCCGCCGAACTGGACGGGGAGCCGCTGCCCTATCTGTCGACGCTCATCGCCCCCGCGCGGCGCGAGGGCGGGCGGGGCGGAAAACTGTGACGCCCCGAAGATCAGGCGGCCAGGCCGACCACCAGCCAGATGAACGCCGCCCCCGCCACCGTGCACATCAGGGTCGCGGGCGCGGGGTGTTCGTGGTGGGCCTCGGGGAGGATCTCGGCGGCGGCGAGGTAGAGGAGCACGCCTCCGAAGAAGCCGAGATAGCCGCCGAGCAGCGGGGCCGGGATGGTCAGGAACGCCGTCGAGGCGGCGCCGACCACCGGGGCCGCCGCGTCCGCGACCAGCATCGCGATCGCCTTGCGGCGGGCGTTGCCGTACAGGCTCGTGATCGTGTACGTGTTGAAGCCGTCCGCGAAGTCATGGGCGATGACCGCGAGCGCGACCGCCGTGCCCATGCCGCCGCCCACCTGGAACGCGGCGCCGATCGCGACCCCGTCCATGAAGCTGTGGCCGACCATCGCGGCGGCCGCCGTGAGGCCCACCTCGGGCGCGCGGCCGTTGTTCTCCTCCGCGCCGTGCGCGGCCTGGCGGGCGGCGAGCGTGCGTTCGACCAGATGGGCCACCAGGAAGCCGGCCACGAAGAGCAGCAGAGCGGCCGGTACGCCGAAGACCTCGCGACCGGCCGCGCGCAGCGCCTCCGGCAGCAGATCGAGACCCACGACGCCCAGCATCAGGCCGCCGGCGAGGCCCAGGACGAGATGGCGGCGGTCGGTCACGCGCTGTGCCGTCCAGCCGCCGGCCAGCGTCATCAGGAACGCGCCGAGCGCGACGAAGACCGCCATAGACCCCTTGCTATCCGATCAACCCCTGTTCGCGCACATCCTGGGCCACTCCACCCCCACGTGCACTGACGTTCCCGTTCTGTTTGTCCCGCTTGAGAGGATCCGACCCCATGGCCGATGCCGCCGCCGATACCCCCACCGGCAAGGTGACCTTCGTCGGTGCCGGTCCCGGCGCCGCCGATCTGCTGACGTTCCGTGCCGCACGCGCCATCGCCGAGGCCGACGTCGTGATCTGGGCGGCCAGCCTGGTCCAGGCGGAGGTCCTCGACCACGCGCGCGAGGGCGCCGAGATCCTGGACTCGGCGACCATGTCCCTGGAGGACGTCGTCGCCGTGTACGAGCGGGCCGGGGCGGAAGGGCTGCGTGTGGCACGCATCCACTCCGGCGACCCGGCCCTCTGGGGCGGCACGCAGGAGCAGCTCGACCGGTGTGCCGCGATCGGCATCGAGACCGAGATCGTGCCCGGTGTCTCCGCGTTCTCCGCCGTGGCCGCCCTCGCGCAGCGCGAGCTGACGATCCCGGAGGTCGCGCAGTCCGTCGTCCTCACCCGGCTCGGCGGCGGCAAGACGCCGATGCCGCCCGGGGAGGAGGTGCGGGAGTTCGCGCGCCACGGCACGACCATGGCGATCTTCCTGTCGGCCGCCCGCAGCGGGCAGTTGGTGCGGGAGCTGCTGGAGGGCGGCTATCCGACGGACACCCCGGTCGTCGTGGCCTACCAGGCGACCTGGCCCGAGGAACTGATCGTGAAGTGCACGATCGCCACGCTGGAGGAGACGGTCAAGGAGCACAAACTCTGGAAGCACACCCTCTTCCTGGTCGGCCCGGCCCTCGACGCCCACGGCACCCGCTCGCACCTCTACCACCCGGGCCATTTCCACGGCTACCGCAAGGCCGACCCGGAGGCCCGCCGGGCCCTGCGCTCGCGGGGTGCGAGCACGTGATCACCGTCGTCGGCACGGGGACAGGCGCGCCGGTCGCGGACGACGTGCTCGCCGCTGCCCGGCTCGTCGTCGGCGGCCGGCGCCATCTGGCCGCCGCCGCGCTCCCGGACGGCGCCGAGCAGATCGTCCTCGGCCCGCTCGCGCCGGCCCTCGACACCATCGAGGCATCCGTCGAGAAGGGCGAGCCGGTCGTCGTGCTGGCCTCCGGGGACCCCGGGTTCTTCGGGATCGTCCGCGCACTGGCGGAACGGTTCGGCGCCGACGCCCTCGACGTACGCCCCGGTGTCTCCTCCGTGGCCACCGCCTTCGCGCGACTGGGCCTGACCTGGGACGACGCCGTCGTGGTCAGCGCGCACGGACGCGATCTCCGTACGGCGGCCAACGCGTGCCGCGCGCATCCCAAGGTCGCCGTCCTCACCGGACCGGGGGCCGGACCCGCCGCACTGGGCGCCGCCCTCACCCACCGCACCACCGGCCGCGTCCTGGTCGTCGCGTCCGCGCTGGGCTCCGGGGAGGAGCGGGTGGAGCGGGTCACGCCCGCCGAAGCCGCCGCCCGCGACTGGGGTACGGCGGTGAACGTGGTCCTGTGTCTGGACGAGACCCGTGTTCTCAATGCCGTGCGGACGGTCGCCGGGGCTGCCGTCGGGCCGGCCCGATGGGCGCTGGACGAGCGGGAGTTCGAGCACCGGGACTCGATGATCACCAAGTTCGAGGTACGGGCGCTGGCACTGGCCAGGATCGGTCCGCGGCTCGGCGAACTGGTCTGGGACATCGGCTCCGGCTCCGGGTCCGTGGCCGTCGAGTGCGCGCGGCTGGGCGCCGCCGTCACCGCCGTCGAGAAGACCCGGGACGGTGTCGAGCGGATCCGTGCCAACGCCGAGGCGCACGGTGTCGACGTCCACACCGTGCACGGGGCGGCGCCGACCGTGCTGTCCGACCTCGACGACCCCGACGCCGTGTTCGTCGGCGGCGGCGGGCGCGAACTGCCCGCCATCGTCACCGCGTGCGCGCGGCGGGCCCGGCGGACCGTGGTCGTCGCGATGGCCGCGCTGGACCGGGTACCGGCGGTCCGCGAGGCGCTCGGCGGTGCCGGGTTCGCGGTCGAGGGGGTGCTGCTGCAGTCGTCCCGGCTCGCGCCGCTGCCGGGTGATGTGACCCGGCTGGCGGCGACCAATCCCGTTTTTCTGCTGTGGGGCGTCCGGCCTCCGGCGTCTGTTGAAGGAGTTGCTCAGTGATCGGCCTCATCTCCGCCACCGCGGCGGGAGCGACGGCGCGGGACCGGCTGGCCGCCGCGTGGCCGGACCGTACGCGCGTGTACGAGGGACCCGTCGGGGACGCCGTCCGGGCCGCGTTCGCGGAGTGCGAGCAGCTCGTCTGCTTCCTCGCCACGGGAGCCGTAGTACGGCTGATCGCCCCGCTGTTGGGCGACAAGCGGACCGACCCGGGGGTCGTGTGCGTCGACGAGGGCGGCCGGTTCGCCGTGTCGCTGGTCGGCGGGCACGGCGGCGGAGCCAATGAACTCGCCGTGGAGGTGGGCGAGTCGCTGGCCGCCCAGCCCGTCGTCACCACGGCCACGGACGCGGTCGGTGTGCCCGGCCTGGACACCCTCGGGTTCCCGGTCGAGGGCGATGTCGCCGGGGTGTCGCGAGCACTGCTCGACGGCGAACCGGTCTCCCTGGACGCCGAGTTGGCGTGGCCGCTGCCACCGCTGAAGGTGTCGGACAACGGCTCCTACGTCATCAGGGTCACCGACCGCGCAGCCGAACCCGGCGAGCGTGAGGTCGTACTCCGGCCGCCGTCGCTCGTCGTCGGGGTCGGCGCGTCCAAGGGTGCCCCGGTGGACGAGGTGGTGGGGCTCATCGAGGGCGCGGTGCGTGATGCGGGGCTTTCGTTGAAGTCCCTCGCCGAACTCGCCACCGTGGACGCCAAGTCGGACGAGCCCGGCATCGTCGAGGCGGCCCGGCGACTCGGGGTGCCGCTGGTGACCCACTCCGCCGAGGAGCTGGCGGCCGTGGAGGTGCCCAACCCCTCCGAGGCACCGCTCGCGGCCGTCGGCACACCGTCGGTGGCGGAGGCCGCGGCGCTCGCGCTGGGTGGCGAACTCCTGGTCCCCAAGCGGAAGTCGGAGCGCGCCGACGGGCAGCCGGCGATGGCGACCTGTGCCGTCGTACGGCGGCTCGCGCGCGGCCGGCTCGCTGTGGTCGGGCTCGGACCCGGCGCCCGGGACCTGCTCACCCCGCGCGCCAAGGCCGAACTCCGGCGCGCCGCCGTGCTGGTGGGGCTCGACCAGTACGTCGACCAGATCCGCGATCTGCTGCGGCCCGGGACGCTGGTCCTGGAGTCGGGACTCGGCGCCGAGGAGGAGCGGGCCCGTACGGCGGTCACCGAGGCGCGGAAGGGGCAGGCGGTCGCGCTGATCGGCAGCGGGGACGCCGGGGTGTACGCGATGGCCTCGCCCGCGCTGGCGGAGGCCTCGGACGACATCGACGTGGTCGGAGTCCCGGGTGTGACGGCCGCGTTGGCCGCCGCCGCGATCCTCGGAGCGCCCCTCGGCCACGACCACGTCTCCATCAGCCTCTCCGATCTGCACACGCCGTGGGAGATCATCGAGCGGCGGGTACGGGCCGCGGCCGAGGCGGACATCGTGGTGACGTTCTACAACCCCCGCAGCCGGGGCCGTGACTGGCAGCTCCCGAAGGCCCTCGCGATCCTCGCGGAGCACCGGGAGCCGGGCACGCCGGTCGGTGTCGTACGGAACGCCTCGCGGCCGGACGAATCCAGCCGACTGACGACCCTGGCGGCGCTGGATCCGGCGACGGTCGACATGATGACGGTGGTGACCGTGGGCAACACGGCGACCCGGGACATCGCCGGACGCATGGTGACACCGCGCGGGTACCGCTGGCAGGAGGTGGCCGAATGATCCCCGGGGACCGGGTGGTTCATCCGATCGAGGTGGAGTCGTACCGGCGGATGCGCGCCCGCCTGGACACCTCGCACCTCCCGCCGCTGACCCGTGCGGTCGTGGAGCGGGTCGTCCACTCCGCGGCCGATCTGGAGTACGCGACCGATCTCGTCCTGGACGAGGGCGAGTTGGCGAAGGCGCACAGCGCGCTGCACGCGGGGGCGCCGGTGGTCGTGGACGTGGCGATGGTCGCGGCCGGGATCACGCGGCTCAGGACCGTGTGCCGGCTGAAGGACGCCGAGTCCGGTCCCGGGCTGACCCGTTCGGCGCACGCGATCCGGCTCGCCTACGAGGAGGTCGGGCCCGGCGCCCTGTGGGTGATCGGCAACGCGCCCACCGCGCTGGAGGAGTTGCTGACGCTGGACGCCTCCCCCGCACTCGTCATCGGGCTGCCCGTCGGTTTCGTCGGCGCGGTCGAGTCCAAGGCCGCGTTGCGCGCGAGCGGGCTGCCCGCCGTGAGCAACGTGTCCGAGAAGGGCGGCTCGGCGGTCGCCGCGGCCGCCCTCAACGCCCTGCTGTACCACCCCACTTCACCATCCGAATCACCGTCCGAGGAGACATCGTGACCACCCCGCCGCCCGCCCTGCTCATCGCCGGACACGGCACCCGGGACGAGGCCGGAGCCGAGGCGTTCCGGTCCTTCGTACGGGAGTTGGGCCGCCGTCACCCCGAACTGCCCGTCGCGGGCGGGTTCATCGAGCTGTCGCCGCCGCCGCTGGGCGACGCGGTGGCCGAGCTGGTGGAGCGCGGGGTGCGCCGGTTCGCCGCCGTGCCGCTGATGCTGGTGTCCGCCGGGCACGCCAAGGGGGACATCCCGGCGGCGCTGGCCCGGGAGAAGGAGCGGCACGCGGGGATCTCCTACACGTACGGCCGTCCGCTGGGCCCGCACCCGTCGCTGCTGAAGGTGCTGGAGCGGCGGCTCGACGAGGCGCTGGGCGAGTCGGCGCGGACCCCCGAGGACCGGGCCGATGTGACCGTGCTCCTCGTGGGGCGCGGGTCGACGGACCCGGACGCCAACGCCGAGGTGCACAAGGCGGCGCGGCTGCTCTGGGAGGGGCGCGGCTACGCGGGCGTGGAGCCGGCGTTCGTGTCACTGGCGGCGCCGGACGTGCCGAGCGGTCTTGACCGGTGTGTGAAGCTGGGTGCGCGACGGATCGTCGTGCTGCCGTACTTCCTGTTCACGGGCATCCTGCCGGACCGGGTACGGCAGCAGACGGAGGGCTGGGCGGCGGCACACCCGGAGACCGAGGTACGGTCGGCCGAAGTCATCGGCCCGGAGCCGGAGTTGCTCGACCTGGTGATGGAGCGGTACCGGGAGGCGGTCAAGGGTGATCTGCGGATGAACTGCGACTCGTGCGTGTACCGCATCGCGCTGCCCGGTTTCGAGGACAAGGTGGGGCAGCCGCAGCAGCCGCACTTCCACCCGGACGACGACGGTCACGACCACGACGGCCACCACCACGGGCATCACCATCACGGTGGGCACGCCCATGCACACTGACAGAGCCCACGACCCCACGCGTGGGACCCATGATCTCCGTCATCACGGTGACGCCGAAGTCCGGGACGACGGCGCCAGGTTGATCGACCTGGCGGTGAACGTCCGCGCGGACACGCCGCCCGCGTGGCTGCGCGAGCGAATAGCCGCCTCACTGACCGGTCTCGCCGCCTACCCGGACGGGCGGGCGGCGCGGGCGGCGGTCGCGGCGCGGCACGGGCTGCCGGTGGACCGCGTGCTGCTGACGGCTGGCGCCGCCGAGGCCTTCGTGCTGCTCGCCCGGGCTCTGAAGGTCCGTCAGCCGGTGGTCGTGCACCCGCAGTTCACGGAGCCGGAGGCGGCACTGCGGGACGCGGGGCACGCGGTGGAGCGGGTGCTGCTGCGGGAGGCGGACGGTTTCCGGCTGACCCCGGAGGCCGTTCCCGAGGGCGCGGACCTGGTGCTGATCGGCAACCCGACGAACCCCACGTCGGTCCTCCACCCCGCGGCCTCGATCGCCCGACTCGCGCGCCCGGGGCGGACGTTGGTGGTGGACGAGGCGTTCATGGACGCGGTGCCGGGTGAGCGCGAGGCGCTCGCGGGCCGGACCGACATCCCCGGCCTGGTGGTGCTGCGCAGCCTCACGAAGACATGGGGTCTGGCGGGACTGCGGATCGGCTACGTCCTGGCCGCCCCCGAGACGATCGCGGAACTGGAGCGGGCCCAGCCGCTGTGGCCGGTGTCCACGCCCGCGCTCGCCGCAGCGGAGGCGTGCATGGAGGCACCGGCCCTCGCGGAGGCAGCCCACGCGGCCCACCGAATCGCCGCCGACCGCGCCCATCTCGTCGCCGGCCTCGCCGAGTTCGCCCCCGACGGCCTCCAGGTCATGGAACCCGCCGAGGGCCCCTTCGTCCTCGTCCGCGTCCCCAACGCCGTTGCCGTCCGGCGCCACCTGCGCGACCTGGGCTTCGCTGTTCGCCGTGGGGACACGTTCCCGGGGTTGGACGAGGAGTGGCTCCGCCTGGCGGTACGGGACCGGACGACGGTGAACCGTTTCTTGCAGGCGCTGGACCAGGCGGTGACGTTGTCGGGGAAGTGAGGGGAGGGGTCTGTTGAGGCCCACTTCTCAACCAACCGAGACGGGTGGGTGGGAAAGGTAGTTGCCTCAGCCCCGACGACGGCGCGCCATGACCACCGCTCCCCCACCCAGCGCCAGCAAGGACACCGCCCCACCCGCGATGTACGGCGTCATGGAGCTGCCCCCCGTCTCGGCCAACCCCGCCTCCGCCGGAGCCCCCTGCGACTTCACGTCGGGCGCAGGGGCTACTGACGGCGTCGAGGCGACCTCGGGTGCCTCACACGTCGCCCGCGCCAACGTCACCGTCCCCTCCACATCCGCCACGTTCAGCTTCAACGGGTTGACGGACACCTTGAGTTGGAGCGCGGTGGCCGCCGCCGTACGGGACGTGGTCGAGGTCCTGGACAGATCGAGGCGTACCGACCCGACCCCCGGCACCTGAACCTCCGTAGGACCACTGGCGGTCACCGTGACGCGCTTGCCGAGCACCGTCACCGCGCCCGGCAGATGCGACGTGGCAACCGGCGCCTTCCCCGCCTCGCACGTCGCCCTGGACGTGACCGTGTCGATCTCGATGAGCGAGAGCAACGGCAGCCCGGGCACATGGAGCCGGACATGGGCGAGGTCGGTGTACCCCTGGGCCTTCGTCGCGGACACCGTCGCCTTCGCCGTGGCGACGTCCGCGTCGAGCACACTGAAGGGCTGCCCGCCGTTCACCCCGTCCAACCGGGCGCTGAGCGCGGTCTTTTCGGCGCTCTGGGGTGCCTGGACCTCGTTGAGGGAGACCGCGAGCGGGACGTCCACGGTCTTGTTGAGCAGTGACACGTCGAGCCCGGTGCGCAGTACGACGGCGCTCGCACGACCCTGGTCGGTGGTCGCGTGGGCGGACCCCGCGCCGGCCAGCGTCGCGGGACCGGCGGCGAGGACGGTAGCCGTGGCGACGGTGGCCCAACGGCGTGCGGGCATGCGGAAGTTGGTGCCGTTCAAGGTGTGGGACCCCCAGAAGAGACATGCTTGGGACCCGGTAAGAATTACCCACGAAGGGTGAACCGTCAGCGATCCTGCGTCACTTCACCCCATCGTGGGTTTTCCGTGAACGCATTCGAATCGGCTGGCGACTATTCGACCACCAGCCCGTTCAGCACCACCCGTCGCGGCGACGCCAGGACGCGCACATCGGCGCGCGGGTCGGCCTCGTACACGACGAAGTCCGCCGACGCGCCCTCCTCCAGCCCGGGCCGCCCGAGCCACCGCCGCGCGCCCCACGCGGTCGCCGACAGCGCTTCCACGGCCGGGATGCCGGCGGTGACGAGTTCGGCGACCTCGGCGGCGACCAGGCCGTGGGCCAGGGACCCGCCCGCGTCGGTCCCGACGTACACCGGTACGCCGGCGTCGTAGGCGGCGCGCACGGTGTCGTAGCGCCGCTCGTACAGCCGACGCATGTGGGCCGACCAGCTCGGGTACCTGGTCTCGCCGCCCGCGGCGAGGTCGGGGAAGGTCGCGATGTTCACGAGGGTCGGGACGATCGCGACGCCCCGCGAGACGAAGAGCGGGATGAGGTCCTCGGTGAGGCCGGTCGCGTGCTCGATGCAGTCGATGCCCGCCTCGACCAGGTCGCGCAGCGCGTCCTCGGCGAAGCAGTGCGCGGTGACGCGCGTGCCGAGCCGGTGGGCCTCGGTGATCGCCGCCTCGACCGCCTCGCGCGGCCAGCAGGCCGACAGGTCGCCGAGGTCGCGGTCGATCCAGTCGCCGACCAACTTGACCCAGCCGTCGCCGCGTTGGGCTTCCTGGGCGACGTACGCGACGAGTTCGTCCGGTTCGATCTCGTGGGCGAAGTTGCGGATGTAGCGGCGGGTGCGGGCGATGTGCCGGCCGGCGCGGATGATCTTCGGAAGGTCTTCGCGGTCGTCGATCCAACGGGTGTCGGACGGCGAGCCGGCGTCACGCAGGAGCAGGGTGCCGGCGTCGCGGTCGGTGAGGGCCTGCGTTTCGGCGGTGGCCGCGTCGACGGGGCCGTGGGGGCCCAGCCCCACATGGCAGTGGGCGTCGACCAGGCCGGGGAGGGTCCAGCCGTCGACGGTTCGGACGTCACCGGCATCGGCGGGACGGTCGTAGGAGATGCGGCCGTCGATGACCCAGAGTTCGTCGCGGATGTCCTCGGGGCCCACCAGGACCCGGCCCTTTACGTGCAGCACCGGTTGATCGCTCATGGGACGCACGATAGTTCGTCGGGTGCGGGTCGGTGGGGGCTGGTCGCGCGGTTCCCCGCGCCCCTCAAGGGGCGCCTTCCTGATCGTCCTCCACATCCGCCATCGCGGGATCCAGGAGCCTCGAAAGGAAGTGGCGGGTGCGCTCGTGTGCGGGATCGGCGATGACCCGGTCCGGCGTGCCGTCCTCGACGATCACCCCGCCGTCCATGAAGACCACCCGGTCGGCGACCTCGCGCGCGAACGTCATCTCGTGGGTGACCACCATCATGGTCATGCCCTCGTCGGCGAGCATCCGCATGACCGCCAGTACGTCGCCCACCAGTTCCGGGTCGAGCGCGGAGGTCGGTTCGTCGAAGAGCATGACCTCGGGGTCCATCGCCAACGCCCGTGCGATCGCGACGCGTTGCTGCTGGCCGCCGGAGAGGGACGCGGGGTGGGCGTCGGCCTTCTCGGACAGGCCGACGCGTCGCAGGTTCTCGGCGGCCACCTTCTCGGCCGCCGCCCTGTCCCGGCGCAGGACCCGGCGTTGGGGCAGGGTGAGGTTCTCGGTGACGGTCAGGTGCGGGAAGAGGTTGAACTGCTGGAAGACCATGCCGATACGGCGGCGCACGGCGTCGATGTCGACATCGGGGTCGGTGACCTCGGTACCGCCGACGAACACCCGCCCCTTCGTGGGTTCTTCGAGCAGGTTCACACAGCGCAGCAGCGTCGACTTGCCGGAGCCGGAAGGACCGATGACACACACCACCTCGCCCTGTCCGATCTCCAGGTCGATGCCGCGCAGCACCTCGTTCGTGCCGAACGACTTGTGCAGGCCACGCACTTCGATCTCGGGATTCCCTGGATTCCCTGACGGGGCGGTCATCGCACGGCCTCCCCGGTCTTCGTCTCCATGCGGCGCACCACGAAGCTCAGCGGGATCGTGACGAGGAGATAGCACAGGCCCGCCACCAGGATGGGCGTGGAGTTGGCCGTCGTGCTCGCCAAGTCCCTTCCGTATTTGGACAGTTCGCGTTCCTCCAGGGTGACGCCGAGGAACAGGACCAGGGAGGAGTCCTTGAAGAGGAGGACGAGTTCGTTGGTGAGGGGCGGCAGGATGATCCGGAACGCCTGCGGGACGACGATCGACACCATCGCCCGCGCCTGCGAGAAGCCGAGCGAGCGGGCCGCCTCCGACTGCCCCTTGGGCACCGCCTGGATGCCGGCCCGGATGGTCTCCGCCATGTACGCGGCGGACACCAGGCCGAGCGCGAGGGCGACCTTGCCGTACGTACCGCCGACGATCTCCGTGCCCGGGAAGGCGAGGGGAACGGCCACACCGACGAAGATGAAGATCAGCAGGGCGGGCAGTCCGCGGAAGATCTCGATGTAGATCCCGGCGAGCCAGCGGTACGGGCCGACGGACGACAGCCGCATCAGCGCGACGACCATGCCGAGGACGAGTCCGAAGACGAAGCCGGAGAGGGTGTAGAGCACGGTGTTCTTCAACGCCAGCGTGATGACGTCGGGAAACATCTGCCGGGCGATGCTCCACTGCGCGAACTGGTTCTTCAGGCGGCCCCAGTCGGCGGTGACCGCGAAGGCGATCACCGCGCCGAGGAACACGGTGTACTGAACTCCCCTGGACAGCCTGCGCCGTTGACGCCGCGTCAGGCCCTTCGCCTTCGGCTGGAGTCGCAGGTCCGTCATGAGGCCGAGGGCGAGGCGGCCGAGGCGTCGTAGGGACCGATCCACTTCTCGTACAGCTTCTTGTACGTCCCGTCGGCCTTCGCGTCCTTGATCGCCCTGTTGATGGCGGCGAGGAGTTTCGTGTTGCCCTTCTTGACCGTGAATCCGTACTGCTCACCGGTGTTGAGGTTGTCGACGACCTGGAAGGCGTCCGCGTTGGCCTTGGTCTTGAGCCAGCCCTGGACGACCGGGTAGTCGATGATGACGGCCTGGACCTGGCCGGTGCGCAGGCCGTTGAGCACGGCGTCGGAGGACTCGAAGGAGACCGGGTCGAAGCCCTTGCTCTTCGCGTAGTCCTCGCCGGTGGTCTGTGCCTGCGCGCCGAGCTTCTTGCCCTTGGCCTTGACGTCGGCGAGGGAGGTGATCCCGCTCTTCTTGTCGACGAGGACGGCCTGGGTGGCGTCGAAGTAGGGGTCGGAGAAGTCGACGTTCTTCTTGCGCTCGGCGGTGATGGTCATGCCGGCGGCGGCCAGGTCGCACTCGCCGGCGTTGAGGAAGGCGCCGGTCTTGAAGTTCTCGAAGGGGGTGTCCAGGATCGTCTGCTTCACGCCGAGGTCCCCCGCGACCAGGTCGATGAGGGAGACGTCGAAGCCCTGCACCTTGCCGTCGATCTCGGACTGGAAGGGCGGGTAGGGCAGGTGGGTGCAGGTCGTGAGCTGACCGGCCTTGACGAGTTCGACGCCACCGGCGGCGGTCTTCGAACCGCTGCCGCCGCTGTCGCTCGACGTGCAGCCAGCCACGAGGACGAGTGCGGCCGTCGCGGTGGTGGCGGCCAGGGTGCGGGCCCGGCGGCCGAGGAGCGTGTTCACGGAGGCCTCCTGTGACGGAACTGTGGCTTCCGATTATTCGGAGGGGCGGGGCGGACCGCTCGTGGTGAGGTGCCGGCCAGGGGGCCGTACGGGCTAAGAAGTCGCCGGTCAGAGGGGTCCAAAGGGCGCCGGTTACGCTCGTTCCCATCGATCCCCGGGACGCCTTGGTCCCCGCGAGTGAAAGAGCACCGCCGTGACGCACCCCTTCCTCGACCTGGCCCCGCTGAGCGCCGCGCACTTCGCCTCGATCGAGGACCGGGTGGCCCGGCTGCTCGGCACCGAGCAGGATGTCGTGATCATGCAGGGCGAGGCGCTGCTGCCGCTGGAGGGCGCGATCCGTTCGACGGCCGGTCCGGGCACGGTCGCGCTGAACGTCATCACCGGCCCCTACGGGCAGACCTTCGGGAACTGGCTGCGGGACTGCGGCGCCGAGGTGATCGACCTCGCGGTCCCCTTCCACACGGCGGTGACGGCGGAGCAGATCCGGGAGGCCTTCCTGGCCCGCCCGGAGATCGACTTCGTGTCCCTGGTCCACGCGGAGGCGGCGACCGGCAACACCAACCCGGTCGCGGAGATCGGCGAGGTCGTCCGCGCGCACGGCGCCCTCTTCTACCTCGACGCGGTGGCCTCCATCGGCGCGGAGCCGGTACTGCCGGACGCGTGGGGTGTCGACCTGTGCGTGATCGGGGCGCAGAAGGCGATGGGCGGTCCCGCGGGTGTGTCGGCGGTGTCGGTGAGCGCGTCGGCATGGGCCCGTATGACGTCCAACCCCGGGGCCCCGCGCCGCTCGTACCTCTCGTTGCTGGACTGGAAGGACCGCTGGGTGGACGCGGGCCGCAAGGCTCTCCTGCACGCACCGGCCCAGTTGGAGATGCTGGCGCTGGAGGCATGCGTCGAGCGGATCGAGGCGGAGGGCCTCGACACGGTGATGCGCCGCCACGCCGTCGCGGCCGCGGCGACTCGGGCGGGCACCCTGGCCCTGGGCGGCGGCCTGGAGCCGTACGTCCACGACGCGTCCGAGGCCGCACCGGTCGCCACGACGCTCAGGACACCGCCGGGCATCATCGCGTCGGACCTGGTGGCCAGGACCCTGGCGACGGACCCGGCCCTGCCCCTGGCAGCGGGCGGCGGCCCCCTCTCGAAGGAGATGATCCGGGTCAACCACTACGGACTCGACGCGACACCGGACGCGGTACAGAGCTCTTTGGCAGCACTGGGCGCCGCGCTGGCCGAGCAGGGGGTACCGGTGGATCTGGAGGGTGCTCGGGCGGCCGCGGACGGGGCGTGGCGTTAACCCTCGGCCGAGGTACCCCCGGGCGCGGTGTCGAGGAGGCGCCGGACGCTCCCGGGCGGATCCTGGACGGGCCGAGGGTCGGAGTCGAGGTCGGTCTGCGGTGGGTGCTTATTCATATGGTCGAGGAGTACGCGCGGCACAACGGTCACGCCGATATCTTGCGGGAAAGCATCGACGGAATGACCGGCGCCTAATTCGGATGTAATTCCAGAATTCTTCTGCCCGATTTTCGCACACCTAAACGCAAATAATTCGCGTAGATCTCGTGAGGGTTACGCCCTTGTGACCCGTTGCACAGGCGGGTGTATTCGTCCTTTTCGTGCTGGGCAAATCTACACATAACGTCGTCCCCGCACGCGTGATAACACAGCGCAGCCTCAGACGTAACCTCATCCCTCCATGCAATTTCGAATTTCCCTCGGTAAATTCAATTTGCATGACCGCCACCCGAGCAGACCTGCACATAGACCGCCCCACGGTGGCCGACGGCTCCGTGCTCTGGCGTATTGCCAAGGACTCGAACGCCCTCGACCTGAACTCGTCGTACAGCTATCTGCTGTGGTGCCGGGACTTCGCCGGTACCTCCGCCGTCGTGCGGGACGAGCGCGGGGAACCGGTCGGCTTCGTCACCGGCTACATCCCGCCGGACCGGCCCGGCACCCTGCTCGTGTGGCAGGTCGCCGTCGACGCCGCGCAGCGTGGCCGTGGGCTGGCCGCTCGGATGCTCGACGGGCTCACCGAGCGGGTCACCGCCGAGTACGGCGTGACCGGCATCGAGACCACGATCTCACCCGGCAACACCGCGTCCGAGCGCCTCTTCACCTCGTACGCCGAACGCCACGGCGCGACCGTCGAGCGCACGGTGCTCTTCGAGGCCGGTGACTTCCCGGACGGACCGCACGACCCCGAAGTGCTGTACCAGATCGGCCCGTTGAGTCTCTGAGACGCGGCAGACGCAGCCTCCGCGTACCCCCCACACCCTTTTAGGAGCGATTCGCGTGACCATCACCCAGCCCGATCTCAGCGTCTTCGAGACCCTGGAGTCCGAGGTCCGCAGCTACTGCCGCGGCTGGCCCACCGTCTTCGACCGGGCCCGGGGCAGCCGTATGTACGACGAGGACGGCCACGCCTACCTCGACTTCTTCGCGGGCGCCGGCTCGCTCAACTACGGGCACAACAACCCTGTCCTGAAAAGGGCGTTGATCGACTACCTGGAGCGCGACGGCGTCACCCACGGGCTGGACATGTCGACCAGCGCCAAGCGCGCGTTCCTGCAGACCTTCCAGGATCTGGTGCTGCGCCCGCGCGACCTGCCGTACAAGGTGATGTTCCCGGGCCCGACCGGCACCAACGCCGTTGAATCCGCGCTCAAGTTGGCACGGAAGGTGAAGGGCCGCGAGTCGATCGTGTCGTTCACCAACGCCTTCCACGGGATGTCGCTGGGCTCGCTCGCCGTGACCGGCAACGCCTTCAAGCGGGCCGGGGCCGGTATCCCGCTGGTGCACGGGACGCCGATGCCGTTCGACAACTACTTCGACGGGCAGGTCCCCGACTTCCTGTGGTTCGAGCGGCTGTTGGAGGACCAGGGCTCCGGTCTCAACAAGCCCGCCGCCGTGATCGTCGAGTCCGTGCAGGGCGAGGGCGGCATCAACGTCGCCCGCCCCGAATGGCTGCGCGCGCTCGCCGAGTTGTGCGAACGCCAGGACATGCTCCTCATCGTCGACGACATCCAGATGGGCTGCGGACGCACCGGCGCGTTCTTCTCCTTCGAGGAGTCGGGGATCGTGCCCGACATCGTCACCGTCTCCAAGTCCATCAGCGGCTACGGCCTGCCGATGTCGCTGTGCCTGTTCAAGCCGGAGCTGGACATCTGGGAGCCGGGCGAGCACAACGGCACGTTCCGCGGCAACAACCCGGCGTTCGTCACCGCCACCGCCGCCCTGGAGACGTACTGGGCGGACGGCTCCGCGATGGAGAAGCAGACCCGCACCCGCGGTGAGCAGGTCGAGCAGGGGCTGATCTCCATCACCGAGGAGAACCTCGCCGACGTCAAGGAGTACCGGGGCCGCGGACTGGTCTGGGGCATCGAGTTCAAGGATCCCGAGCGCGCCGCGCGGATCTGCGCCCGCGCCTTCGAACTCGGCCTGCTCGTCGAGACGTCGGGCCCGCAGGGCGAGGTCGTGAAACTGCTCCCCGCGCTGACCATCACCCCCGAGGAACTGGACGAGGGCATGAGCGTCCTCGCCCGCGCCGTACGCGAAACCGTCTGAACAGCCTGACCCGACCGACCATCCGACTCCACGTCAAGGAGGCGTCACAGCACCGTGATTGTCCGTTCGTTCAAGGAACTCGAAGGCACCGACCGGCACATCAGGGCCGCGTCCGGCACCTGGGAGAGCAAGCGCATCGTCCTCGCCAAGGAGCGGGTCGGTTTCTCGCTCCACGAGACCGTCCTGTACGCGGGGACGGAGACGTCGATGTGGTACGCGAACCACGTCGAGGCCGTCGTCTGTGTCGAGGGCGAGGCCGAACTCACCGACAACGAGAGCGGGCAGACGTACACGATCACGCCCGGGACCATGTACCTCCTCGACGGACACGAGCGGCACACGATGCGGATCAAGGAGGACTTCCGCTGCATCTGTGTCTTCAACCCGCCCGTCACCGGACGGGAGGACCACGACGAGAACGGCGTCTACCCTCCCCCAGAGCCGAATGCCTGGGGGGACCCCCAGCGGACCGAACCCGAGGAGGGCTGACGAACATGACCACTGCCCCCACCGTCACCGACCTGTACCCCAGCCGCGGCACCACCGAGGTGTCCGTCCCGCGCAAGGACCCCGTCGTGTGGGGCTCCCCGGACACCCCGGGGCCGATCCCGACGGCCGACCTCCAGGCCTTCGAGCGCGACGGCTTCCTCGCCATGCCGGAACTCCTCCGCGACGACGAAGTGGACGTCTACCGGCGGGAGTTGGAGCGCCTTGTCGTCGACCCGGCGATCCGGGCCGACGAGCGGTCGATCGTCGAGCCGAAGTCGAAGGAGATCCGGTCCGTCTTCGAGGTGCACCGGATCAGCGAGGTGTTCGCACGGCTCGTACGGGACGAGCGCGTCGTCGGGCGCGCGCGGCAGATCCTCGGCTCGGACGTGTACGTCCACCAGTCCCGGATCAACGTGAAGCCCGGCTTCGGGGCGAGCGGCTTCTACTGGCACTCGGACTTCGAGACCTGGCACGCCGAGGACGGTCTGCCGAACATGCGGACCGTGTCCGTGTCGATCGCGCTCACCGAGAACCACGACACCAACGGCGGCCTCATGATCATGCCGGGCTCGCACCGCACGTTCCTGGGCTGCGCGGGCGCGACCCCCGAGGACAACTACCGCCAGTCGCTCCAGATGCAGGACGCGGGCACCCCCTCCGACGAAGCCCTGACCGACATGGCCTCCCAGTACGGCATCAAGTTGTTCACGGGCCGGGCCGGTTCGGCGACCTGGTTCGACTGCAACTGCATGCACGGCTCGGGCGACAACATCACCCCGTTCCCGCGCAGCAACGTGTTCATCGTCTTCAACAGCGTGGAGAACAAGGCGGTCGAGCCGTTCGCGGCACCGGTGCGCCGGCCGGAGTTCATCGGGGCGAGGGACTTCACACCGGTGCGCTGACCCGCCGTACCTCTGTCGGCGTTCAGCCGACGAGGACGTCCAGCAGGCGGTCGACGTCCTCGCTGGTGTTGTAGAGGTGGAAAGCTGCGCGCAAGTTCCCCGCCCTGTTCGAGACTTCGACTCCGGCCGCACTCAACTCGCCCTGGCGGTGGCCCAGTCCGGGTACCGACACGATCGGGGATCCCGGTGACGCGACCGGTTCGTGGCCGAGGGTGGCCAGGCCCGCGCGGAAGCGGTCGGCCAGGGTGAGGTCGTGGGTGCGTACGGCGGTCACGCCCAACTCCTCCAGCAGGGCGAGGGAGTGGCGGGCACCGGCGTAGGAGAAGAGGGCCGGGCTCTCGTCGAACCGGCGGGCGGAGTGGGCGAGTTCGGCGACCGGGCCGTAGCAGCTGTCCCACGGGGCCTCGCCCGCGACCCAGCCGGCGAAGACCGGGTTGAGGCCGCCGAGGTCCTCCGGGGTGACCAGGAAGGCGACCCCGCGCGGGCAGAAGAGCCACTTGAAGCCCACGGCGGCGACGTAGTCGTAGGCGTCCGCGTCGAGGTCCAGCCAGCCGGCGGCCTGCGAGGCGTCGACGTACGTACGCGCCCCGTGTTCGTGTGCCGCCGCCCGGAGCGCGGGCAGGTCGGCGATCCGGCCGTCGGCGGACTGGGCGGCGCTGACCGCGACGAGCGCGGTGCCGGGGCGTACCGACTCGGCGATCCGCTCCAGCGGAACGGCACGCACCTTGAGGTCGGCGCGCATGTGGAAGGGGTTCACGACCGAGCTGAAGTCGGCCTCGGCGGTGAGGACTTCGGCTCCGGACGGGAGCGAGGAGGCGATCAGTCCGCTGTACACCGCGACCGAGGCGCCGGCCGCCACCCGGCCGACCGGCACCCGCGACAGGCGGGCGAAGGCGGCGCGGGAGGCCTCGACGTCGTCGAACATGTCGGTCGGTGTGCCGACCGAGGCCGCCTCGACGGCGGTGTGCATGGCGGTGACGGTGCGCCTCGGGAGGAGGCCGGTGCTCGCCGTGTTGAGGTAGGTGTTCTTCGGGGCGAACTCGGCGCGGACGAGGCTCTCGAAGGTCTCCATGGCTCCACTCTGCGGTGCCGTGCGCCCCTCGTCCATTGCGCGTTTTTGCGTGAATCCTCTAAGCGATGCTTATGCGTCGCCCCCGACCTGCGGCTTTCAGGCCTGCGGCACCGCGCAGCCGTCGGGGCCACAGGCCTCCGCATCACCGTTGTCGATCAGCTTGAGCGGTGCGTGCTCGCCCCACGCCTGGGCCAGTGCCTGGGCGAAGACCTCGGCGGGCTGGGCGCCCGAGACGCCGTACTTGCGGTCGAGGACGAAGAAGGGCACGCCGTTCGCGCCCAGTTCGGCGGCCTCGCGCTCGTCGGCGCGGACGTCGTCGGCGTAGGCGCCCGGGTCGGCCAGCACCTTGCGGGCGGCGTCCGCGTCGAGGCCGACGGCGGCGGCCAGTTCGACGAGGCGCTCGTCGTCGCCGAACACGGACCGCTCCTCGGCGAAGTTCGCCTTGTACAGCGCCTGGATCAGCTCGTCCTGGCGGCCCTGCTCCTTGGCGAAGTGGAGGAGGCGGTGCATGTCGAAGGTGTTGCCGTGGTCGCGGTCGTGGGTGCGGTAGTCGAGGCCCTCGGCGGCGGCCTGCGCGCCGAGGTTGTCCTCGCCCGCCTGCGCCTGCGCCTCGCTCATGCCGTACTTCTTGGTGAGCATCTTCAGCACGGGCTGGATGTCGCCCTTGGCGCGGCCCGGGTCGAGTTCGAAGGACCGGTGGACGACCTCGACGCCGTCGCGGTGCGGGAAGGCGTCGAGGGCCTTCTCGAAGCGGGCCTTTCCGACATAGCACCAGGGGCACGCTATGTCGGACCAGATTTCGACGCGCATCTTCTTCGGCTCTTTCCAGGACGTGTGCGGATGACGGAGAGTCCCTCCGTCTCCCCCGTGAACATTCCTGCGGCCCGCTTCATTCCCCGGCGAGGGCCAGCCGCATCCCCAGATGGTGATCACCGTCGGCAGGATCGGCGAGCCAGCCCTGACGGACGTAGAAGGCCTGCGCCCGTTCGTTGTCGACATGAACGTCGAGTACGGCGGTCCGCCGGGCGTCGGCCCGCCACTGCTCGACGCAGGCCGTGTGCAGAGCCGTGCCCAGGCCGGAGCGCCAGCGGTCGGGGTCGACGTGGAACTGGAACAGCTTGACCGTTTCTTCCGGGCCGCCGTCCGGGGTGCGGAAGGAGGCGACGGCGACGACGCGGCCGTCCTCGACCGCGCACAGCACCTGGGCGTCGGGGCGTTCGACGGAGCCCAGCCAGGCGGCGCGCCAGTCGAAGTCGGACGGCGGGAGACCGTCGGGGTAGTAGGTCGAGCGGGCGCGGAAGTGCAGGTCGGCGATGGCCTCCGCGTCGCCCGGCCGTGCCCTGCGGATCATCGGGGTGTCGATCGCGCGATCACTCGTCATGCGACCGATGACGTGACGTCCGCCGCTCCGGTTCCCAGGCGGTTGAACTGCGTCCGGTAGGCGCTCGGGGTCAGCCCGGTGCGGCGGACCAGGTGGCCGCGCAGCGAGTCCGCCGTGCCCAGGCCGCAGGCGCGGGCCACCTGGTCCATGGGGAGGGCGGTGGTCTCCAGGAGTTCCTTGGCGCGCTCGACACGCTGGTGGAGCAGCCACTGCAGGGGGCTCACCCCGCTCTCCGCGTGGAAGCGGCGGGTGAGGGTGCGGACGCTCACGCCCGCGTGCCTGGCCAGGTCGGTGAGGGTGAGCGGCTTGTCGAGGTTGCGCATGGCCCAGCCCCGGGTGTCGGCGCAGACGGTGCCGCGTTCGGGCGGCAGCGGGGTCTGGGTGAACTGCGTCTGCCCGCCCGGTCGTACGGGTGCGACAAGGGCGAGGCGGGCCACCTCGTTGGCGACGGCGGCACCGTAGTCGGTGCGGATGATGTGCAGGCAGAGGTCGATGCCGGCGGCGTAACCGGAGGCGGTCAGAACCTGGCCGTCCTGGACGTAGAGGACGTCGCCCCTGAGGTCGAGGGCCGGATAGCGCTCGCGCAGCTCGTCCGCCATTCCCCAGTACGTGGTGGCGCTGCGGCCGTCGAGCAGCCCGGCCTCGGCGAGCAGGAAGGCGCCGCTGCAGATGGAGGCGATCCGTTTGCCCGCGGCGGCGGCCTCGCGGACGGCGGCGACCGCGACCGGATCGGGTTCGTAGCGCTCGCCGGTGCCCGCGAGCACCACGGTGTCGGCGGTGCGCAGGACGTCGAGGCCCCGGCCCACCTGGAGGTCCAGGCCGCCGGTCGTCACCACCGGGCCGCCGTCCGAGCTGCAGATCGTCACCTCGTAGCCGGGGGCGCCGTCGACCTCGACCTTGGCGAAGAGCATCTCCGGGATGGCCAGGTTGAACATGGAGACGGGGGACGGCGCGACGATCGCGACGCGGTGCGGGGGCCGCTTCCTCGGCATGGCCAGAACCTCCGGTTGCATGGCGTTCCGGCCACTACTCTATGCCGTCGCGGTTCCGCAGCATGGATGCATGCCAACCACCACCACTCAACTCACGCCCCGCACCGGCGCTTTGCCCCCGCCCTCCCCCGCTCTCACCCTGACCGCCGCTCTCCTCGGCTTCGCGCTGATCACCCTCGACGCGTCGGTGGTGAACGTGGCGCTGCCGTCGATCGGACAGGCGCTCGGCGGCGGGATGTCGGGCCTGCAGTGGGTGGTGGACGCCTACACCCTCTCCTTCGCCGCCCTGATGCTGTCCACCGGCGCCTTCGCGGACCGGGCCGGGGCGAGCCGGGCCTACGCGATCGGCATCGCCGTGTTCACCGCCGCCTCGGCGGCCTGCGGCCTGGCCCCGAACCTGCCCACGCTGATCGCCGCGCGTGTGCTCCAGGGCGTGGCGGCCGCGATCGTCCTCCCGGCCTCCCTGTCCCTCGTCCGGCAGGCCTACCCCGAACCGGCCGAACGGGCCCGGGCGGTGGC
The DNA here is from genome assembly GCF_053598575.1 of Streptomyces sp. NPDC001100. Lineage (NCBI taxonomy): Bacteria > Bacillati > Actinomycetota > Actinomycetes > Kitasatosporales > Streptomycetaceae > Streptomyces > Streptomyces sp. NPDC001100. The sequence goes on along the minus strand of NZ_JBSFKO010000005.1, from coordinate 390,032 downwards.
CACTTGGGCAGCGGGCGGCGCGATCGCGGTGGCGCTCGGCCCGGTGGCCGGGGGCGCGCTGACCACCGTCTGGGACTGGCGCGGCATCTTCTTCATCAACCTGCCGCTGGGCGCGGTGGCGCTGGTACTGCTGGTCCGGTCACCTCGCTCGGAACGCCGCCCCGCGCCGCTCGACCTGCCGGGCCAGCTGCTGGCGGTGGTGGCACTCACCGCCGTGACCTTCGCGGTGATCGAGGGCGGAACAACGGGAGGTGCGGCCTCGCTGGTCGCCCTCGTCGCGGGCGCCGCCTTCGTCCGGGTCGAACTCCGGCAGACACATCCCATGGTGCCGCTCGGCCTGTTCCGCAGCCGTACGGTGTCCGTGGCGGTCGCGGCGGGTGTGGCGTGCAGTGTCGCCTTCTACGGCGTGGTCTTCCTCTTCTCGCTCTTCTTCCAGCAGGTGCAGGGCCGTTCGGCGCTGTACGCCGGGCTGATGTTCCTGCCGATGGCCGCCCTGATCTCGGTGACGAACATCGTGTCGGGCAAGCTTGCGGGCCGCCACGGCGCCCGACTGCCCATGCTGGCAGGGCAGTTGCTGGCCACGGCGGGCACCCTCGGCCTGCTGTTCGTCGACGAGCGCACGCCCGCGCTCCTGGTGGCCGTCCTGCTCGTGCCGATGGCCGTCGGCTGCGCCCTGACGGTACCGCCGCTGACCATCATGATGATGGACGCGGTACCGGCCGAGCGGGCGGGGCTGGCGGCCGGGGTCCTCAACTCGGCGCGTCAGGTGGCCGGGGGGCTGGGCATCGCCGTGTTCGGGGCACTGGTCTCGGGCGGGTTCACGGCCGGCCTGCGGGAGAGCCTCGCGATCAGCGCGGCCCTCTTCGCGGTGACGGCCTCGCTCAGCTTCCGTCTCTCAGGTCGTCCGGCCAACTCGCCCTGAACTCAAGGTGGTCGTAGGTCACGACACACCCCTCCCCCATCGGCGACTGCGTCATGAAGCCGACCAGGGCGGCGTCCGTCTCCTTCTCGTCGCCGAGGGTGAAGAGCCGGACGAAGATCCACCGCTCACCGTCCCGGGAGGCGTGGAAGGCGAAGGCCCGCCCGGTGCGACTGACCCGCAGCCACACCGAACTCCCCTCCACGGTGAAGGAGTTGGCGTCGTCGGAGTGCCCCCGGGTGACTACGGTGCAGACGGTGGGCACGTCCGGCGAGTACTCCAGGCACAACTTGGCCCAGGCCCGCTCCCCGACATGGACGTACAGCACTCCGGCGTCGAACGACCCCGCGAACCCGACGGTGACGCGAGCGATCAGCTGAAAGTCCCCGTGCGGCGCCCCCAGCAACCGGGGCGCGTCGGAGGCGGGGTCGAGCCCTTCTCCGGTGGGCGGCACAAACCGGTCCTGCCGGGGCCCGGCCCACCCGGTGAGCACTCCGTCCTCGTGGGACCAATGCCCGTCGGGACCATAGGTTCGGAGGGGGAAGGGCAGTTCGGGAAGCTCTACGTCCATCGACTCATCATCTCAGGCCAGGGGGAACGCCGTCAGGGGCGCGGGGCTGTATCGATTTGCGGGTCCGCCGCGTGGGCGCGACCAGCCGCAACGGACCGGCACTCCGCGATCAACCGCACCCCAACGGCACTACCGCTCCAAACGCCCGTCATAACGCCGCGGCAGTCCAAGGGGATTGTCGTCCCGCAGCTCCGACGGCAGCAACGCCTCAGGGGTGTTCTGGTAAGCGACCGGCCGCAGCCACCGCTCAATAGCCGTACCACCGACGGAAGTCGACGTGGACGTCGTAGCCGGGTACGGCCCCCCGTGATGCTGAGCCGGCGCCACCGCGACTCCCGTGGGCCACGCGTTCACCAACACCCGCCCGGCCAGCGGCGTGAGCTCCGCCAGGATCTCCGCCCCACGCCCCTCCCCCGCCGCTTCCTCCGCCGACAGATGAACAGTCGCCGTAAGGTTCCCGGGCAGTCGCGACAGCACGGCATTCGCCTGCGTGTCGTCGTCGTAGCGGGCCACCACGGTGACCGGCCCGAAGCACTCTTCGAGCAGCAGGTCGTACGCCCCCTCGGACGCGAGCTTCTCCGCCGGAACCGTCAGGAACCCGGGGCTCACGGTGTGCTCGCCGCCCGCGCCGGGAGTCACCGGCGAGTCCACATCGGGGAGCCCGGCCCGCTCGCTGACACCCGCGAGGAAGTTGTCGCGCATCCGGTGGTCCAACAGAACACCGGAATCCGTGTTGCTGACGGCGTCGGTGAGGGACTTGACCAGCCCGTCCCCGGCGGAGCCGGACGGCACGAGCACCAGACCGGGCTTCACACAGAACTGGCCGACGCCGAGGGTCATGGACCCGGCGAGGCCCGTGCCGATCGCCTCGGCCCGCTCGGCCGCCGCCGCCTCGGTGATCACGACGGGGTTGAGGGAGCCTAGCTCGCCGTGGAAGGGGATCGGGACGGGCCGGGACGCGGCCGCGTCGAAGAGGGCACGCCCACCCCGTACCGACCCGGTGAAACCGGCCGCCGAGACCAGCGGGTGCTTGACGAGCTCCACACCCGCCTCGAAGCCGTGCACCAGGCCGAGAACGCCGTCCGGGATGCCCTGCTCGGCGGCGGCCCGGCGCAGCACCTTGGCGACCAGCTCGGACAGTCCGGGGTGGTCGGGGTGGGCCTTGACGACGACCGGGCAGCCGGCCGCCAGCGCGCTCGCGGTGTCGCCGCCGGGGACGGAGAAGGCGAAGGGGAAGTTGGAGGCCGAGTAGACGGCGACGACGCCCAGCGGCACCTTGTAGCGGCGCAGGTCCGGGATCGGCGGGGTGGCCGTGTCGTCGGGGTGGTTGATGACGACGTCGAGGAAGGCGCCCTCGTCGACGATGTCCGCGAAGGCGCGCAACTGGTAGCAGGTGCGGGCGAGTTCGCCGTTGAGCCGGACCGGGCCGAGCGCGGTCTCCGCGTCGGCGACCTCGACCAGCTGGTTCTTGGCCGCTTCGAGCTGGTCGGCGGCGCCGCGCAGGAAGGCCGCGCGGACCGTGCGGTCGGCGAGCGAGCCACGCGCGGCGTGGGCGGCGCGGACGGCGGCGTCCACCTCCTGGGCTGTGGCCTCCACCGCAACCTGTTCCCGCTGCTTCCCGGTTCGGGGGTCGACACTCCAGACTGGTGCTGCTGCCACCGCGGGTCCCTCCACATGTAATGCCGCAGTTCTGGGTCATTCACCAGGCTCGTTCGATATGCTGAACGCTGTCTCTGATGATGAATATGCTCGTGGAGACGATAACTCAAGGTTCTCGTCGAACGAAGGGGTCAAGGGCGATGTCGGCAGGCGAGACAGGCGGCGGGGCACAGGTCAAGTCCGCGGTGCGGACGGTGGAGCTGCTCGAATACTTCGCGGGCCGGCCCGGTATGCACTCCCTCGCGGCGGTCCAGGAGGCCGTCGGTTACCCCAAGTCCAGCCTCTACATGCTGCTGCGCACACTCGTGGAGCTGGGCTGGGTGGAGACGGACGCCACGGGCACGCGGTACGGCATCGGCGTACGGGCGTTGCTGGTCGGCACGTCGTACATCGACGGCGACGAGGTGGTCGCGGCGGCCCGCCCCACCCTGGACCGGCTCTCCGACGACACCACGGAGACCATCCACCTCGCCCGCCTCGACGGCACGAACGTGGTCTATCTGGCCACCCGCCAGTCCCAGCACTATCTGCGGCCCTTCACCCGCGTCGGCCGCCGCCTCCCGGCGCACTCGACCTCGCTGGGCAAGGCGCTGCTGAGCACCTACTCGGACGAGCAGGTCCGCAAGATGCTCCCGGAAACGCTGCCCGCGCTCACCGAGCACACGATCACCGACCGCGAGAAGCTCATCGAGGAGCTCCACCAGGTCCGTGAGCAGGGCTTCGCCGTGGACCGCGAGGAGAACACGCTCGGACTGCGCTGCTTCGGCGTCGCGATCCCCTACCGCACCCCCGCGCGGGACGCGATCAGCTGCTCGGTCCCGGTGGCTCGGCTGACGCCCGCGCACGAACAGATGGTGAAGGACGCCCTGTTCGACGCCCGCGACCGGCTCACCCTCGCCACCCGGAGGCTCTGACTCATGGACGTCGCGCTCCGCCCGGTCCACGACAGCGACCTGCCGGTCTTCTTCCGGCAGACGAACGACCCCGAGTCACTCCGGATGGCCGCCTTCGCACCCAAGGACCCGGCCGACCGGGACGCCTTCGACGCCCACTGGAAACGCGTCCGGGCCTCGTCCGACGTGCTGCGCACGGTCCTGGTGGACGGTGACGTGGTGGGCAGCGCCGCGGTGTACGGCGAACCGGGCGAGCGCGAGGTGACGTACTGGATCGACCGCGCCTACTGGGGCAAGGGCATCGCTACGGCCGCGCTGCGCGACCTGCTGGCCGAGGTGCCCGAACGCCCGCTGCACGCGCGCGTGGCGGCCGACAACGCGGGCTCGCGGCGCGTGCTGGAGAAGTGCGGCTTCCGCGTCACCGGGCACGCCCGGGGATTCGCGAACGCGCGGGGCGAGGAGATCGACGAGCTGGTGCTGAGGCTGGATGCCTGAAGGACCGCCGAGTTCATGAGCACTCGATTTCCATGAGCACTCGATGAGAAAAGCGGCGTAAGGGAACGATCCCGTCCCGCCCGCTCGTCCTCCATGCGGGATGAACAAGACGATCAGGCGCGCCTCCGTCTTCGCGCTGCTCCTGGTGCTCGCCCTCCTGGTGAGGGCGACCTGGGTGCAGTTCTACGACGGCCAGGCGCTCGCGGACGACAAGGACAACCGGCGCAACGCGATCGCGACGTACGCGGACCCGCTCGGGAACATCATCGTGGCCGGGAACGCGATCACCGGCTCGACGCGGACAGGGGACAGCAGCGACCTCGCGTACAAACGCACCTACACGGACGGCAAGCTGTACGCGGCGGTGACGGGCTACGCCTCGCAGAGCTACGCGCCGACGCAGCTGGAGGGGATCTACGCGAACCTCCTCGACGGCACGGACAGCGGCCTGAAGACCGTCATGGACACGGTCACCGGGGAGCGGGCGGCCCCGGGCAACGTGGTCACGACGATCGACCCTGATGTGCAGAAGGCCGCGTACGAGGCGCTCGGTGACAAGAAGGGCGCCGCGGTCGCGATCGATCCGACGACCGGCAAGATCCTCGCCGTCGTCTCCACGCCGTCCTACGACCCCTCGGCGCTGACCGACGCGAACACCGCCGGAACGGCCTGGAAGCAGCTCAACGCCGACCCCGACAAGCCGCTGACCAACCGCGCGCTGCGCCAGCCGCTGCCGCCGGGCTCCACGTTCAAGCTGGTGGTGGCCGCGGCAGCCCTGGAGGACGGGCTCTACTCCTCGGTGGACGAGAAGACGACCAGCCCCTCGCCGTACACCCTGCCGGGCACGGTCACCCCGCTGAAGAACGAGAGTTCCTCCGCGCCCTGCACCAACGCCTCGATCCGGGTCGCGCTCCAGTACTCGTGCAACACCGTGTTCGCGAAGATGGCCGTCGACCTCGGGCAGGACAAGGTCAAGGCGATGGCCGAGAAGTTCGGCTTCAACGACGACAAGCTGGACATCCCGGTGCGGGCGTACCCGAGCGTCTACCCGTCGAACATGAACAAGTCGTCCACGGCCCTGACGGGCATCGGCCAGTACGACGTGACCGCCACCCCGCTCCAGATGGCCATGGTGTCGGCCGCCATAGTCAACGACGGCAAGCTGGTCTCGCCGCACATGGTGTCGGAGACCACCGACAGCGGCGGCGACGTGGTCCACAACTACGACGACAGCACGACGACGAAGGAGATCGTCAGCTCGCACACCGCCCAGCAGCTCCAGTCGGCGATGCAGACGGTCATCACCGACGGCACCGGCACGAACGCCCGGATCTCGGGCGTGACCGTGGGCGGCAAGACGGGCACGGCCCAGCACGGCGAGAACAACGACCAGTCCCCGTACGCCTGGTTCACGTCCTACGGCAAGTCCGACTCGACCGGCAAGGAGGTCGCGGTGGCGGTGGTGGTCGAGCAGTCGGACGCCGCGAGGTCGGAGATCAGCGGCAACGGCCTGGCGGCCCCGGTGGCCAAGGCGATGATGAAGGCGGCGCTGAAGAGTTAGCGAGCGGCCCCGGCCGGGTGGCCGGGGCCGTCGTTCACTTGACGCCCAGGATCTGCTCCACCGGGTCGATCGCGAAGTACACCAGGAACAGCGCGGACACGCCCCACAGCAGCCAGTTGACCTCCTTCGCCTTCCCGAGCACCGCCTTGATCACGACGTAGGAGATGAATCCGGCGCCGATCCCGTCGGTGATCGAGTACGTGAACGGCATCGCGGCGATCGTGAGGAACGCCGGGATCGCGATCTCGTACTTGTCCCAGTCGATGTGCTTGACATGGGTCATCATCAGGAACCCGACGGCGATCAGCGCGGGCGCGGCGGCCTGCAGCGGCACGATGGTCAGCAGCGGGGTCAGGAAGAGCGCGAGCCCGAACAGACCGCCGGTGATCAGGTTCGAGAACCCGGTGCGCGACCCCTCGCCGACCCCCGAAGCCGACTCGATGTAGGCGGTGTTGGAGGAAGCGGACCCGATACCGCCGGCGACGGCCGCGGCACCGTCGATGAACAGGACGCGGCCGATGTTCGGCACCTGTCCGTCGTCGTCCAGGAGACCGGCCTCCGCGCTGATCCCCACGATCGTGCCCATGGCGTCGAAGAAGTCCGACAGGATCAGCGTGAAGATCAGCAGGATCACGGTGATCGCGCTGGTCTCGCCGAAAGCCCCGAACAGGCTGAAGTGGCCGATGAGTCCGAAGTCGGGCGCGGCCACGACCTTGTCCGGCACCTTGGGGGTCATCAGGCCCCAACTCTTGATGTCGGCGGCGGAGTTGATGATGATCGCCAGGACGGTCATCGTGACGATGCTGATCAGGATCGCGCCCTTCACCTTGCGGGCGACCAGCGCGATGGTCAGCAGTACGCCGAGGCAGAAGACCAGGACGGGCCAGCCGGTCAGCCGGCCGACGGCGCCGAGCTGAACGGGGACCGTGGTCTGCGCGGCGTCCGGTATACGACTGACGAAGCCGGCGTCGACGAAGCCGATGAACGCGATGAACAGACCGATGCCGACGCCGATGGCCTGCTTGAGCTGCTGCGGGATCGCGTTCATGATCGCCTCGCGCAGTCCGGTGAGGACCAGCACGCAGATCAGGACGCCCTCGATGACGACCAGGCCCATCGCGTCGGGCCAGCTCATCAGCGGCGCCAGCTGGAAGGCGACGACGGCGTTGAGGCCGAGGCCCGCGGCGATGGCGAGGGGCAGGTTGCCGCCGACGCCCATGATGACCGTCATCACAAAGGCCACCAGGGCGGTGGCGGTGACCAGTTGGCCGGTGTCGAGCGAGTGCCCGAACTTGTCCTTGGCGCTGCCGAGGATGATCGGGTTCAGTACGAGGATGTAGGCCATCGTGAAGAACGTGGCGAAGCCGCCGCGTATCTCACGGCCGAAGGTGGATCCCCGTTCGGAGATCTTGAAGTACCGGTCGACGCTGTTCGCCGCCGGTGGTTCGGCACTTGGCCGGTCAGCCACCTTCTGTGACTCGGACATGCGGGTACTCCTCGTTGCCTCAGTGATCGGTGCGCGGATGCTGGCTGGATTGTTCCCGCGTTGAACCTGTTTCAGGTTTTCCCCGTGTTACGGAATCAGGGTCGACGCGTCAGTCCCCGGTCGACCTGCCAGACGTTGTTCGAAGGCCTGTACCAATCCGGCCAGTTGATCACTGCTACGCTTCCGGATCTCGTCGGGGTCACCTCCGAATGATCACGTGTCATCTACATGACACGCACAACCACGCAGCGAGGAGAGGTCCGCCGTGGGCACAGTCGTCGACGACGCCGCCTCCGTGGAGTTCCACGCCTTCTTCGAACGCCACTACGCCGAACTGTCGCGTCTCGCCCACCTGTTGACGGGCGAGGCGGACGCCGCCGACGATCTCGCGGCCGACGCGCTGCTCGCGCTCTGGCACCGCTGGGACCGGGTGCGCGCCGCCGACCATCCCGCGGCCTACGCCCGTGGCGTCGTCGCCAACCTGGCCCGCACCCGGATCCGCAGCGCGGTGCGCGAGCGGCGACGGGTCGCCCTGTTCTGGTCGCAGCGCGAGGAGAAGACCGAGAACCCGGACGTGGCCGGCGTGGTCGACGTCCAGGAGGCCCTGCGCAGGCTGCCGTTCCGCAAGCGGGCCTGTGTGGTGCTGCGGCACGCGTTCGACCTGTCGGAGAAGGACACCGCGCTCGCCCTCGGTGTTTCCGTCGGTACGGTTAAGAGCCAGACGTCGAAGGGCATGGCCGAGTTGCAGCGCATCCTCGGCCCGCAGAGCCCTCCGCTGCGGATGCACGCGGCGATGGCGCGCGGCGGCGAGACCGGAGGGAGGAACCGATGAGGCACCAGGACGTCCACGACGACGAGCTGAGCGCCCGGCTGCACGAGGCGGCCGAGGCCCACGAGCCCGACCGGGCGCGCATCCTGGCGCGGCTCGAACGCGGCATGGCCGCGCAGTCGCGTCCCGACCACCGGGCCACCCGGCCGCCCGTGTTCGGCTGGGTGCGGGTCGTCAGCGCGACGGCGGCGGTGGCGAGCGTCCTCGCGATCGGCGGCTACGCGGTGGCGTCCGCGGTGAAGGGCGACTCCCCCGCCGAGCAGACGGTGTCCGTCTCGCCGACCCCCACACCCACGCCGTCCCCGGACGCGACGAGCCGAACCCCGGTCAAACCGGTTGCCCCCACGCACAGTTCGGGCTCCGGCGACGCCTCGCACAGCTCCCCGAAGACCAGCACCTCTCCGACCGCGAAGTCCCCGACCGCGTCCGCCTCCGCACCCGTGCTGCCGCCCGCCTCCGGTACGCAGGACGGCCCGCTGTGGTCGGACGGTTCGATCGACCCGGGCAGCAACGACTTCTGGGCCCAGAGCGACGTCACCCTCAAGACGACCAAACAACTCACCGCGCTCACCGTCCAGTTGAAGGTCAGGCAGACCGGCGGGGTCAGCTCAACGGGCGCCTGGCGCTCGCTGCCCGCGCAGGACTTCACACAGACGGTGACGGAGCAGGACGGGTTCCTGGTCTACACCTGGGTGCTCAAGGAGGGCCGTACGGTCGCGGTCGGGGAGTGGGTCTTCGCCGGGCAGTACAACCACGACCGCGGCGGCCGGGACGCGAAGGACGACAGCTACGCGGCGGCGGGCACGGCGGCCGGACAACAGCTGTCCGTGAAGGGCGACTTCGCGGCGCAGAAGTCGTAGCCGGAATTCTCGTACCACAGGCGGCGGCAGCCCACACACTGCGGGTCGGAGTAACGACGGCGTACATCGACGCCCGCCCCCAAGTCACCGTGAACGAGTGGGTCTCCGCCGTCCCCGCGCCTTCCACGCAGCCCTCGACGCGCGATCTCACCACGGGTTCCTACCGTGGAAACAACCACACGTTCGTTTTCAACGTCCCTTCCAGTGAGTGGAGTTCGGACGCGACGAAGTACGACGTCGTGAAGATCAACGTAGTCAGTGGTTCGACCGGCTCGGCCTTCCTCAGCCCGGGTACGTCGTTCGACTGCATCGACCTGCTGACCTGAGCCCCCCTCGGTCAGCAGAGCGACGCCCCCGCCGGTGACGACCGGCGGGGGCGTTGTCCATCGAGCCCGGGAGGATCTCAGACGTTCGCGCGCCGTATGTGCAGGTGACCGTCACGGGGAAAGGCGGGCGGCACCGCGGGCAGAACCCTGTCGAACTCGTACCGGCCCTTCTCCGCGACCCGGCACGAGGCCACGTTGTCCACCTGGTGCAGGAGTTCGAGCCGCTCCAGCCCGTCGGCGGCCAAGGTGTCGAAGGCCCAGTCGCTGACTGCGTCGAGGGCGCGGGGTGCTACTCCCCGCCCGCGAGCGTGTGCGGCGGTCCAATAGCCCACTTCGGCGGCCGACTTGCCGGGGGTGACCTCCTTGAGAACCATGTTGGCCACCAACCGCTCCTGATCCGAGCCGGATTGGGCCTCCAGAACGGCGAACGCGAACCGCTCCCCCGCCGCCCAACCCCGCTTCTGCTCCCGCACCCACCGCGCCCCGTCAACCTCGTTGTCGACGATGGAAGTTATCCACTGGCGCAAGAGGGGATCCCGGCCCGCCTCGACCAGCGCGGGAACGTCCGCGAGGCGCCAGGACCGAAGAACGAGAGCAGGAGCGGTCGAAGTCGGGGCCACGTGAAGTACGACAGGAGCAGTCATGAACTGATCATATTCAGCGCCGATTTCGTCCTGCCGCGTCTCACGTCCGCCCGGGTCATCACGACGGTGTCCGGACGCGCAGAGCCTGCACGGACCAGTCGAGCACCGGAGCCAGACTCTCCGGGGCGGGCCAGCCGTTGACCACCGCGAGCAGGTGGAGATACCGCTCCCTGCGGGGGTCGTTCACGCGCTCCAGCCGAGCAGCCAGGCGGCGGCGAAGCTCGACGTCGTCGGGACGGTCGACGAGGTGCGCGTAGTTCGCCGTGAAGGCCGCGACGACCGGATCGGCCTGGGGCGAGGCCGGTTCGACACCGGCGGCGAGGGCCGGCCCGACCTGGTCACACACGGTTGCGGCAATATCGCGGCGCGGGCCCGTCGCCTCCCTCAGAACCTGCTCGGCGGCCTGCTCCTCGGCCAACTGCCGTACGGAGGCGCGGAATTCAGGATCCAGGGACAGTTCGGCCAACTCCACCCACGCCTGGACCTGTTCCGCATCCGGGTTGTCGGGCAGCTCGGGGGTCATCGAGCGCATGACCCCGGCAAACGCGGGGGTGGCGACCTCAAGGCCACCGAAGACTGCGTCGAGGAACTCGCCGACCAGACGTCGGCGTTCGTCCTCGGAGAGCTGTGCCAGCCGGTGCATGAGTTCCGTCTCCTCAGGTGTCGATCCACGAGCGGCCACCGCCGCCAGCACCGCATGCCGCAGACGCAGGACACGAATCTGCACGGCCAGTGCTTCCGCGTGAGCCGCGGCGACCTCGGGCAGCGAGAGCTCCCGGTCCACGACCTTCCGGATCGTGGAGAGGTCAAGTCCCAGCTCCCGCAAGGTCCTTATGAGGTCCAGGCGTGCGACGGCGTCGATGCCGTACAAGCGATAGCCGGCCGGCGTACGGTCTGCCGGCGCCACGATTCCGCGATCGGAGTAGAACCGGATCGTCTTGACCGTGAGCCCGGTCAGCCGAGCGAGTTCGCCGATCGAGTAGAGGGTGTCGCCGTCCATGTCCCCACCCTTACGTCTCCCCTTACTGGAGACTCAAGTGCACTGGATCGGAGCCATGAACGACATCGCCGAGAACGGCGCCTACGTCACCGCATCCATCAACGGGCAGGAATGGCGCGTTGCGTGGTACCCGCCTTCTGACACGCCGCCGGGTAGGCCGCACGGCGCGGAGGCGGTCTGCGTCGTCGACGGTCGAATCGTCGTGGTCAGCCCGGACGGACAGCGGTGGGGCCCGCCCGCCGGTCGCCCGAGGGTCCGGAGCAGTGGGTCGACACGATGCGCCGCGAGGTCGGTGAGGAGGCCTGCGCCGAGGTGACGGACTGCCGACTCCTCGGGCTCAGCCGGGGCGTCTGTGTGCGCGGCCCGGAGGAAGGGCTGGTGCTGGTCCGGTCGATGTCGCGAGCAGAGGTGCGGCTGGCTCCGTGGGACCCACGGTTCGAGATGGCCCACCGCCGCCTTCTGCCGGCGGAGGAGGTGTTCCGGTCCGTGGCCGTCCCCGACGGCCACGGCCCCTTCTACCGCCGGCTGTTCGCCGAAGCCGCCGTCCACGGCCTCTGACCACCGCACCACTCGGGCTCCGGTCGACTCGCGGCGACCGCAGCCCGAGTCAGGGGCACCTCAGTCCATCGTCGCCCCGATCGTCGTGGACCCCGTCGTCAGGAATGTCGTCGCCGGCAGCGTGCCGCTCGCCGCACGCGCCCCGTACGCCGTCGTAGCGTCCACGGACTTGAAGGACGGGGTAGTGACCCCGCCGTCCCAGTTGTTGGCCGCGGACACCGTGGACGAACCGAGCTTGTCCAGGCCGCCCTTGTTGGCGACCGCCAGGTTGCGGGCCAGGCGGGACTTGCTCGTGGCGAAGAAGAAGCCGGCCGCCGTGTTGGAGTACGCGGTGTTGCGGTTGAGGACGATCGCGCCGGTGTTGGAGTTCTCGGTGAAGCCGTTGAGGCTGTTGTCCCAGGCCGCGTTGTCGTTGACGACGTGGGCGACGGCGACGCCTCCGCCGCCGAGCTTGAAGCCGTTGCCGTTGCCCTCGAAGGCGGAGTCGTTCCAGCGGTTCTTGCCGTTGCCGAAGGCCCAGGAGTGCTCGATGGTGACCGGCGAGGAGAACTGCCACAGGTCGAGGCCGTCGTCGGAGTTGTTGTAGAGGCGGGCGCCGGTGACCTTGTTACCGGCGCCCGAGCCGAACTTGATGGCAATGCCGTCGGCGTTCTGGCCGTGTCCGGCGGCGTCGTAGTTGCCGTAACTGTCCAGGTTCTGCACGAGGTTGTTGGTCGTGCCGTCGCCGCGCAGGGTGAAGCCGGAGTCACCGTTGTTCGCGGTGACCAGGTTCTTGAAGATGCCGCCGACGGAGGACGTGGCCACGAAGCCCTGGGCCGGGGAGTTCTGGAAGGTCAGGTTCTGGACCGTCCAGTAGTCGCCGTAGATTCCCGCCAGCCACTGGCCCGCGGGCAGCTTGGAGCCGTCGATCTTCACCTTCTCCGTGCCGTGGGCCTCCAGCGTGATCCGGGCCGAACTCGTGCCGTTCGCCGTGGACTTGAGGGTCGCGGCCGGGGTGTAGGTGCCCGCCCTGACCTGGATGACCGTCCCCGCCGTGGCGTTGGCGACCGCCGACTCCAGCTGGGCGGTGGTGGATACGGTGACCGTCGACGAAGCGGCTTGCGCGCCACCGCTGTTGAGCCCGAGGTAGACGCCGCCCGCTCCCGCGGCGAGGGCCACCGCGGCGGCGATCGAGAGGGTGCGGGTCCTGCGGTGGCGTCCGGTGCTCGTACGCACGGCGTTGGTTCCTTTCCTGGATGACGAGGACGAAACGGGCCGGAGGGGCCGCCCCGGCCCGTTTCTGGTTCCTGGTCGCCGCCGTGGCCGGAAAGGTTGCCACGGCCACGGGAGACGAACCGAAACTTTCGATCCCCCCGGCCCCACCCGCACCGATTGACGCACCGCACCCCGCTGGTGACACTCCGAAGGCACAGCCATTCAACAGAATCCCCCACACCCCCACAGGATGTGCCATGCGACCCCGCACCGCCCGCACCCTGCTGCTCCCCTTCCTGGCCCTCCTCCTCAGCCTCCTCGCCGCCCCGCCCAGTACCGCGCACTCAGGAGCACCGCCCGTGACCCATCCCAAGTACGCCGGCTATCTCTTCGCCTACTTCACCGGCGAGGGCACCGCCGACGGCGAGCAGATCCGCTACGCCCTCAGCCGTGGCAACGACCCTCTGCACTGGCGGGAGTTGAACCAGGGCAAGCCCGTCCTGACGTCGACGATCGGCGAGAAGGGGCTGCGCGACCCGTTCGTGATCCGCTCCCCGAAGGGCGACAAGTTCTACCTGATCGCCACCGACCTGCGGATGTACCGGAACAGCAGCGGGAGTTGGGACGACGTCCAGCGGCACGGCAGCAGGTCCGTGATGATCTGGGAGTCGACCGACCTGGTCCACTGGACCGACCAGCGGCTGGTGAAGGTGGCCCCGGAGAACGCGGGCAACACCTGGGCGCCGGAGGCCTATTGGGACGACTCGCTCGGTGAGTACGTCGTCTTCTGGGCGTCGAAGCTGTACGCCGACGACGACCCCGACCACGCCGGCTCGACGTACAACCGCATGATGTACGCGACGACGAAGGACTTCCGCACCTTCAGCGACCCGAAGGTCTGGGACGACCCCGGCTACTCGGTGATCGACTCAACCGTCGTGAAGTACAAGGACACCTACTACCGCTACACCAAGGACGAGCGCGACCCGTCCTCCAGCTCCCCCTGCTCGAAGTTCATCACGGGCGAGAAGTCGACCTCGCTGACCTCCACGTCGTACGACTTCGTCTCCGAGTGCATCGGCAGCGGTGCGATCGAGCGGGGCGAGGGCCCGACGGTGTTCAGGTCCAACACCGAGAAGAAGTGGTACCTGTTCGTCGACGAGTACGGGCTGCGCGGCTACGTCCCCTTCGAGACGACCGACCTCGACTCCGGCCGGTGGACCCCGTCCACGGACTACCAGCTCCCGGCAAGTCCCCGGCACGGCACGGTGCTTCCGGTGACGCAGGCCGAGTACGACCGGCTGCTGGCCGCGTATCCGGCGACCCCGGCATCGGTCGTGGACGCGACGGCGCACGGGCAGAAGGGGTACGCGATCGTCACGGAGGCCTCGTCGAAGGTCGTGCTGCCGATGCAACCCGGCGCGGATCCGCGGCACTTGGCGCCGACGCTGACGATCGGCTCGGGCGCCACGGTCAGCCCGGCGTCCGGTACCCGACGGGACTTCCGCAGGCCGCAGACGTACACGGTGACGGCGGCGGACGGGACGAGCAGGACCTGGACGGTGGAAGCGGTGCCGACGCGAAGTCCCGTGCTGCCGGGGCTGACCGCCGATCCCGACGTGCACTATCTCGACGGCCAGTACTGGATCTACCCGACGAGTGACGGCTACGCGAACTGGGGCGGGACGAGCTTCAAGGCGTACTCCTCAAGGGACTTGGTCCACTGGCAGGACCACGGAGGCGTCCTCGACCTGGGCCCCGACGTCTCCTGGGCCGACAAGAACGCATGGGCGCCGGCGGTCGCGGAGCGCGACGGGAAGTACTACTTCTACTTCTGTGCCGAGCAGCAGATCGGGGTCGCTGTGGCGGACTCGCCCGCGGGACCGTTCAAGGACGCGCTCGGCAAACCCCTTGTGGCGAAGGGGGGTTCGCTGAGTGGCCAGATGATCGACCCGGCCGTCTTCACGGACGACGACGGGCAGTCGTATCTCTACTGGGGCAACGGGCACGCGTACGTGGTGCCGCTGAACGACGACATGACCTCGTACGACGCGACGAAGGTGAAGGACATCACGACGGACAACTTCCGCGAGGGGTCCTTCGTGGTGAAGCGCAAGGGCACGTACTACTTCATGTGGTCCGAGGACGACACCCGCAGCGAGAACTACCACGTGGCGTACGCGACGGGACCGTCCCCGCTCGGTCCGTGGACCAAGCGGGGCACGATCCTGTCCAAGAACCCCGAGTACGGCATCCTGGGCACCGGCCACCACTCCGTGGTGAACGTCCCGGGGACCGACGACTGGTACATCGTCTACCACCGGTTCGCCCTGAACGGGCCAGGAAAACCTGGTGGGGACGGCACCCACCGGGAGACCACGATCGACCGCCTGCGGTTCGCGGCGGACGGAACGATTCAGCCGGTGGTGCCCACCCTCGGGGCAGTCGGTCCGGTACGGATCAGCTGACGAAGTACGTCGGGTTCGGGATCTTGTACGTCTTGTCGGCGTAGCCGCCGTCGAGGTCCGAGTACTGGTCGCCGAAGTTGGCGATGATGTCGTATCCGAGGTCCTCGATGTGCTTCCGGGTGCCGGACTTGTACTGCACGGTGGTACAGGTCCAGGTACCCGGCGTGGCGCAGGCGCTCAGGTAGGACGGCGGGTTGTCCGCGTCCTTCAGGAACATGTGGTCGGCGTCGAGGTTGACGTCGGCGCCGACCTTCTTCAGGTTGTCGACCGCGTAGGTGCGCTGCGACTCCTTCAGACCCGAGTTGTAGAAGACCGTGACGCCCTTGGACGCGGCGTACTTGACCAGCTCGGGGGTGCCGAAGACCTCAGGGCGGTTGGCCTGGGCGACGTACGCGGCCCAAGTGGCCGAGCTGTAGCCGTAGTTGTTCTTCTTCTCGTAGTCGAGACTGAGCAGCAGCGTGTCGTCGATGTCGAAGACGACCGCCGGCTTGGCACCCTTGTGGTGCTTGTGGACGGCCTCGTCGATGTACTTCTTGGCGGACGCGTCGATGCGCGCCAGGTCCTTGGCGTAGGGGCTGGTCGCCGAGGCCTGGTACACGCCGTTGCTGTCGAGCGCGGTGCCGTAGTAGGTGTCGATGTCCTTCGTCAACAGCCCGATGTTGTAGGGCTCGTGGGTCGAGTTGGCCGTCGACTGACCGGCGGTGGCGACGCCCGTGCCGTAGAGGGCGGCACCGGCGACGACACAGGCGGCGCCGACGGCGGCCGCTCTGAGGGACTTCCGCATGGAATCTCCGGATCTGGTTGTTTGGGTGATGCACCAGGTCAGAGACTGTCTACGCGCATCACACCGTGGAGGCGAGAGTCTTTATCCGATCGATACACAACCCACAGGCCGGGGAATTACCCGCGCTTGGGGCCCACTTGACCTTCTCTTGATCGGCTTCCCCTACCGTCGTGCACGCGACTGCGAACGGGGGAACGCGCGATGGGTGACGGCAAGGATCCGGCCAAGGTTCTCGACATCAAGACCGCCGACATCAAGCGGGCGGCACCGGACTTCCAGACGGCGGCAGTTGATCTGGGCAAGGCGCTGACCGCGCTCGTGAAGTCCCTCGACGGACTGGGCGAGCCCTGGGGGAACGACAAGCAGGGCAAGGAGTTCGGCGACTCCTACAAGCCGCTGCAGAAGAAGATCGAGAGCGCGGCGGGCACGCTGGTGCTCGGTCTGACGAGCATTCACGAGGCCATGGTGGACATGGCGGACGGGCATGTGGACAACGACGAGCTGATCGCCGGGATGTTCACCGAAGTGAAGGTCACCAAGGCGGACGGTGCCGGTGAGCGTTGAGGACGAGGCCCGGAAGATCCTGCTCGATCTGGGCCTGTGGTGGCCGGAGGCCGACTCCGGGAAGCTGCGGTCGGCGGCGACGGCCTGGCGCACCTTCGCGGGCGCGGTCGACGATGTGCGGGGCCCGGTGCAGCAGAGCGCGTCGTCGATCATCCACAACAACACGGGTGAGTCGATCGAGGCGTTCGACAAGTTCTGGGGCCGCTACGCGCAGAGCGCCCAGGGCAAGGACAGCGGCTGGCTGAAGGACCTGGCCGACTCCGGGCATGACATGGCCACCGCCCTGGAGAAGTTCGCCGACGCGATCGACGACGCCATCACCAAGCTCTGGACGCAGATCGGCATCGACGCCGCCGTGATCGCGGGCGGGGTGGCGCTGGCCTTCTTCACCGCCGGGCTGGCCTCCGGCGCGGCCGTCGCGGCGGCCGACCTCGTCATCGAGTTCGGTGCCGGGCTCGGTGTCGCCGTCTCCACCACGATCGCCGAGATCGCCGGCGGCACGCTGGTCGCCGCCGCGTTCGGCGGGATCGAGTCGGTGACCGTCGACCTGGCCGTCGCCCAGCCGCTGAAGATCGCGACCGGCCTGCAGCAGGGGTTCAGCCTCGACGAGGTCAACCAGGCCGCCGAGGACGGCATGCTCTTCGGCGGCGCGCTGGGCGCCGGCGGCGGGGTCCTGAAAGCGACCATGGAAGGCGGGCTCAGCGACACCACCCCGCTGCTCCTGCGCCCGCCCTCGCTCCGACCCGACCTGGTCGAACTCGGCCCGGCCGCCCGCACCGCCGACCGCACCCCCTGTGTCGGCGAGCCGATCGACGTGGCGACCGGCGCGATGCTGATGACGCAGACAGATCTGACGCTGCCGGGAAGCCTGCCGCTGGAGTTCACGCGCACCCATCTGTCCTCGTACCGGGGTGGCGTCTGCTTCGGCCCGACCTGGATCTCCACTCTCGACGAGTGCCTTCAAATCGACGGCGAGGGCGTGGTGTTCGCGGCGGCGGACGGCATGCGCCTCGTCTATCCCGTCCCGGAACCGGGCGCGGCGACCATGCCGGTGAAGGGCGTTCGCTGGCCGCTGGAATGGGACGGCAAGCCGGACAGCGCCATGACCGTCACCGACCCGGCGACCGGAGTCGTCCGCACCTTCGCCGCCCCGGTCCCCTCCCCGACCTTCGGCGTCTTCCACCTCGCGCTGGACTCGTGGAGCGACCGCAACGGCAACCGCATCGACGTCGAACGCGACGACGAGGGCGTCCCGTTCGGCCTGCGTCACTCCGGCGGCTACTACGTCGCCGTCGACACGACCGGCCCCCGCATCACCGCCCTGCGCCTGCTCGACGAACCCCCCTCCCGCTACGGCCCCGACGGTCCCGTGGGCGAGGGCACGGTCGTCATGCGCTATGGCTACGACGGCGTCGGCAACCTAACGGAGGTCATCAACTCCAGCGGGGAACCACTGCGGTTCGCCTACGACGAGCAGGGCCGGGTCACCAAGTGGACCGACCGGAACGGCACTTGGTTCGCGTACGTCTACGACGAGCGCGGCCGGGTCGTCCGCACCGAGGGCGTCGACGGCATCCTCTCCGGCACCCTGGCCTACGACGACACGACGCGCACGACCACGTACACCGACTCGCAGGGCCATGTCTCGGTGCACCGCGCCAACGCCGAGGGGCTGGTGGTGGAGGAGACGGATCCGCTGGGGCATGTCATCCGTACGGAATGGGACGAGTACGGTGCCGAGCCACTGGCGGTCACCGATGCCCTGGGCCACATCGCCCGGTTCGCCTACGACGACGCGGGCAATGTCACCGAACTCGCCCTGCCCGACGGCTCGGTGGCCCGGGCCGCGTACAACGCGCTCGGACTGCCGGCCGAGGTGGTCGAGCCGGGCGGCGCGGTGTGGCGGCACACGTACGACGAGCGGGGCAACCTGCTGACGACGGTCGACCCGGCCGGCGCCGAGACACGGTACGCGTACGACGAGGCGGGCCGTCCGACGGCGGTCACGAACGGGCTCGGCCACACCCGCACGACGGCGTACGACGCCGCGGGCCTGCCCCTCGCGCTGACGGACGAACTGGGCCGCACGACAACGGTCCGCCGTGACCCCTTCGGCCGGGTCGTCGAGGTGACCGACCCGCTCGGCCACGCCACCCGACTGGGCTGGACGACGGAGGGCAGGCCGTCCTGGCGCGAACTGCCCGACGGTACGCGGGAGTCGTGGACCTGGGACGCCGAGGGCCGGCTGCTCGGTCACACGGACCTCGCCGGGAACACGACCCACCACACGGTGGGCCACTTCGGCGTGCCGACGGGCCGTACGGACCCGGACGGCGCGCGGTACGCGTTCGCCCACGACACCGAGCTCCGCCTCACCACCGTCACCAACCCGCTGGGCCTGACCTGGTCGTACATCTACGACGAGGCGGGCCGCGCGACCGCGGAGTCGGACTTCAACGGCCGTACCCTCACCTACGCGCGCGACGCAGCCGGGCGAGAGGCCGCCCGCACCAACAGCGCCGGGCAGACACTGCGCTTCGTGCGGGACCCGCTCGGGCGGGTCGTGGAACAGCACACGGACACGGGCGACGTCACGACGTTCGCCTACGGCTACGACGGCCGCCTGTGCCGTGCGGCCAACGCGGATGCCGAGGTCGCACTGGAGCGTGACCTGCTCGGCCGGGTGCTGGCGGAGAGCGTGAACGGCCGGACGACCACCCATGTCCACGATGCCGTCGGCCGCCGTACCCGACGGGTGACGCCTTCCGGACTGGTCTCCGAGTGGACGTACGACCCGGCAGGACAACCGCTCACCCTGCGCTCGTCCGCGGGAGCGCTGGACTTCGCCCACGACGCCGCGGGCCGCGAGACACGGCGCACCCTCGGTACGGAGGCGACGCTGGCCCAGACGTGGAACGCGACGGGGCTGCTGACCGCGCAGACCCTGACCGCCGCCGCTGCGAACCGCCTCCTCCAGCACCGGACGTACGCCCACCGGGCAGACGGCTGCCTCACCGAGATCCGGGAGCTGACGTCGGGCACCCGGCGTTTCGACCTGGACGGCATGGGCCGCGTCACCGGAACGCGCGCCCACGGCTGGAGCGAGACCTACGCGCACGACCCGGCCGGCAACGTGGTGCACGCGACCTCGCCCGCCCATGAGGCCCCCGGTGAGCGCCGGTTCGACGGCACGCTGGTCCGCTCGGCCGGCCGCACCCGCTATGAGCACGACGCCGAGGGCCGCCTCGTCCGCAGGACCCGCAAGCTCCTGAACGGCCAGGTCCTTGCCTGGACCTACGCATGGAACGCCGAGGACCGCCTCACGGAGGTGATCGCCCCGGACGGCAGCCGCTGGCGGTACGCGTACGACCCGCTCGGCCGGCGCGTCTCCAAGCACCGGGTGGCCGACGACGGCTCCGCGGCCGACCGTACGGTCTTCGTCTGGGACGACCTGTGCCTGGCCGAGCAGACCGCGCCGGACGGCTGGATCACCACCTGGGACCACGCGCCGAACGGTCCGCAGCCGGTCGCCCAGACGAGCCGTAGACCGGCCGCGCAAGCCGCCAACGCGTCGTTCCTGGCGCGGCTGGCGGAGGAGTCGGATCCGGGGCACGACGCCCGGTTCCACGCGGTCGTCACCGACTCCGTCGGTACGCCCACGGAACTGGTCTCCGCGACCGGAGAGCTGGTCTGGCAGCGCCGTACCGGACTGTGGGGCACCCGGGTCCCGACTCCTGACGAGGACATGCCGTCGATCGACTGCCCCCTGCGCTTCCCGGGGCAGTACGCCGATCCCGAGACCGGCCTGCACTACAACGTGCACCGGTACTACGACCCCGAGACGGCGAGGTACCTCAGCGCGGATCCGCTGGGGCTCCTCCCGGCACCCGACCACCATGCCTATGTGCCCAACCCGCTGGGCTGGAGCGACCCACTCGGCCTCGCCGGGGCGAAGGGACCGAAGGGGCCATGGGGCAACCCTCTCGACTTCGGTCAGGGGTATTCCGGACGGGTGGACATCTGGGGCGAGGGCTCGAAGGGCTCGGACTTCGAGATCCACGTCTACGACAAGGCGAACCGTGAGGTCGGGACGTTCCGCAGCGACGGCTGGTTCAACAAGCACAGCCTCAAGGCCGAGCAGGTAGACGTCCCGCCGGCCGTGGAGAATGCCATCAAGGGCCGAGCCATCGACACGATGCGCAGGACCGGGCGTATCGGCCCCAAGGGGACCGAGGACATCTCCGGCGACAAATGGCGTCGCCCCCCGCTGTCACAGGAAGGTTGCCCATGAAATTCGTCAAGGCGGACTGGGATCCCGAGGTGCCCGGGTTCCGTTTGGACGCGCACCCCTATCTGGCGGAGCTGCCGCGCCTGCGCGCCGACCTGCCCCCGGGCGCCCTCTCCTTCGCCACGGACCCCGGGCACTACGACATCGCCGGCGCCGTCCGCTGTGTGAAGGATCTGGAACTGGCCGGCGTCCATCTCGCCACCGACAAGAGTGGCGGGCTGGTCCTGCAGTTCGCGCCCAACAAGTTCAAGCACGACTCCGGTCTGCGCATCAGCTATTCAGGTGTGACGCACTTCTCCGTCGACTACGAGCACTCCATCGACTGGATGCTGGTCGACACCGTGCTCCTGGACGAGATCCTCCCGGACGAGGACGGCGGTTGCGTCCACGAGATCGCGCTCACCGACGCGAGCATCACAGTGCGGTGCCAGGACCTGGAGGCGGTCTGGGAGAACACGGACGGGACGGGCTGACCACCGAGCCGAACGTGACGGTCCGCCGAGGGCGTGGGCCCAGCCCCAGGACACCCGGACCGGGCCCACCTCGCGGGTCAGTTCATCGTCGCCCCGATCGTGGTACTCCCGGTTGTCAGGAACGTCGTCGCGGGCAACGTGCCGCTCGACGAACGGGCGTTGTACGTCGTCGACGCGTCCGTGGAGACGAAGGCCGGGGTGGAGATGCCGGAGTCCCAGTTGTTGCCGGCCGAGGTGACCGCGGAGCCCTTGGTGACCGCGCCGCTGCCGTTGCTCACCGCGAGGTTCTTGCCGAGCTTGGCGGAGCTGGTGGCGAAGTAGTAGCCCCAGCCGCCGTTGGCGTAGGCGGTGGTGCGGTTGATGACGATCGAGCCGGTGTTGGAGTTCTCGGTGAAGCCGTTGCCCGAATTGCCCCAGGCCGCCGAGTTGTTGACGACGTGGGCGACGGTGACGCCGTTGCCGCCCAGTTTGTAGCCGTTGCCGTTGCCCTCGAAGGCGGAGTCGCCCCAGCGGTTGACCCCGTTGCCGAAGGACCAGCTGTGCTCGATGGTGACCGGCGACGAGAAGGACCAGAGGTCGATGCCGTCGTCCGAGTTGTTGTACAGGCGGGCTCCGGTGACGAGGTTGCCGGTGCCGGAGCCGAACTTGATGGCGACCCCGTCCGCGTTCTGGCCGTGCGTGGCGGCGTCGTAGTTGCCGTAACTGTCCAGGTTCTTCACGGTGTTGTTCACCGTGCCGTCACCGGTGAGCGTGAAGCCGGAGTCGCCGCCGTTGATGGTCTTGACGTTGTTCCAGTTGGTGCCGGTGCAGGACTGGCAGACGACCGCGCTGTCCGGGGAGTTCTGGAAGGTCAGGTTGGAGACGTTCCAGTAGTCGGCGGTCAGCTTGAAGATCCAGGAGCCGGCAGGCAGCGACGACCCGTCGATCTTGACGGTATCCGAGCCGTACGCGGTGAGCGTGATCGGCGCGGAGGAGGTCCCGTTGGCCGTCGACTGGAGGGTGGCCGTCGGGTAGTAGGTGCCGGCCCGGACCTGGATGACCGTACCGGCGGTGGCGTTCTTGATGGCGTTGGTCAGGTCGGTGGAGTTGCTGACCACAACGGTCGCCGCGTGCGCGGGAGTTGCGATGACGGCGAGTCCGAGCGATGCCGTGGTCACGGCGAGCGCGGTGAAGGTGCTGATACGACGCATGACGTGCGGGTCCTTTCGTCGATCAGAGCGAGCGGAGGGGTTCCCAGTCGCCGAGGTAGGTCGCGGGGGTGTGCAACCGGGCCTCGGCGAAAGTGAGTTGGGGCCGGTTCTCCGGGACGGTGATCACGGAGCCCGGTCCCGTGTTGCGGTACTCGTGGAAGCGCATCGACTGCCAGGGGTAGGCGTCGCGCATGTTCGTGTAGGGCGCGACCGGGTCGATGCCGGGCCCGATCCGGGTGTCCCGCACGACGAGGGACGGCCAGGCCGTCGTCTCGTACGACGGGACCCACGGGCGGGCCAGCTTGTAGGCGGCGTCCTCGGCGCCGGAGGTGATCCGCGAGCGGACGGCGAGGATGCCGTGCGGGTTGGCACGGGCGGTGGAGGGGGCGAAGACCATGCCCTTCGGTGTGAAGGCGACGTCCCGTTGAAGGGTGTGGAAGTGACAGTCCGCGAAGACCGCGGTGGCCCGCCCGAAGACGAAGTCGACGTCCCCCTCGATGTAGCAGTGGGAGAAGTACTGCCGGTCGAAGGCGTCCAGCGCCGAGGTGTCGACGAAGAGCGTGTCCTGGTGGGCCAGCAGCCGGACGTGCGAGAACCGCGAACGGTCGCCCGTCACATACGCGGCCACCGCCTGGGTGCCCGTGATCTCCGGATGGTCGGCGCGCAGCCAGTCGTTGGCGAGCGTGAGATCGCGGACGGTCAGCCCGGGCGCCGCCGAGGTGAAGGTCGCGGAGCCCGCCGTGCCGTACGTCCCCGAACCGTCCGGCTTCTGCGTCCCGTTGGCGTTGTCGTAGACGATGACGACGTCACGCGGATCACCGGTGGCGCCACGCAAGGTCAACTCGCCCACCCCCGCAGGCACGTTGACGACTTCCCGGTACGTCCCCGGGTGCACGACGATCGTCCGGCCGCCGCCCTCCACCGCGTCCACGGCCGCCTGCACCGAGTCGCCGGGCCGGACGTGCAGCACACGACGACGGTCGAGAGCGACGGCCGGTGCCGCGCCGGCGGCCACCAGTCCTCCGGCGATCCCCGTCAGGAGTGTGCGTCTGCGCAGGGTCATCGCCGCCCCGGCTTCCAGTCGCCGAGATAGACCTCTCGCGTCGCCGACTCGGCCTGTTCGGAGGTGAGTTGGGGACGGTTCTCGGTGTCGGTGACCACAGAACCCGGTCCCGTGTTGCGGTACTCGGCGAACCGCTGGCTCTGCCAGGGATGGGCGTCCGACATGTTGGTGTACGGCGCCACCGCGTCGATCCCCGCACCGAGCGCCGTCTCCCGCACGGTGAGCATCGGGCGGGCGGTGGTGTCCGAGCCGGGCACCCAGGGGCGGGCCAACTTGTAGTAGCCGTCCGGGGCTTGGCTGCTGACGCGGCTGTGTGTCACCAGGTATCCGCGTGGGTTGGCGACCGCCGTGGAGGGCGCGAAGACGAAGCCGTACGGTGCCGTCGCCAGGTCGGTGCGGTTCAGGGTGCGGAAGTGGCAGTGGTCGTAGACGGCCGTCGCCCGTCCGAAGACGAAGTCGA
This sequence comes from Streptomyces sp. NPDC001100, assembly GCF_053598575.1. NCBI lineage: Bacteria > Bacillati > Actinomycetota > Actinomycetes > Kitasatosporales > Streptomycetaceae > Streptomyces > Streptomyces sp. NPDC001100. Next base: position 365,747 of record NZ_JBSFKO010000005.1, on the reverse strand, counting down.
CGTCTCCCTCGACGTAGCAGCGCGCGTAGTACTGCCGGGCGAAGACACCGAGGGCGAACGAGTCGGCGTACAGAGTGTCCTGGTGCCCGAGGAAGTGGCAGTCGAAGAACGCCGAACGGTCGCCCTGCACCTTGATCGCGACCGCCTGCGTACCGGTGATGTCGGGGTGCTCGGCGCGCAGCCAGTCGTTGGCGAAGGTGATCCGGCGGGCGGTGAAGCCGTCGGTGCGGATGAGGGTGGTGGCCGAGCCCGAGGTGCCGTAGGTGCCCGAACCGTCGGGCTTCTGCGTCCCGTTGGCGTTGTCGTAGACGATGACGACGGCACGCGGGTCCGCATCGGCGCCCAGCCAGGTCATCTCGCGCCCGGCGGCGGTGAGTTGGCCGGTCGCCGGGTCGGTGACCCCGACGGTGACCGTCTCGCGGTAGACGCCGGGTGCGATGACCAGGGTGTACCCCGCGCCGGTCGCGGCGGTGACGGCCGCCTGGACGGTCGTGAAGTCGCCCCGGCCGCGCGGGTCGACGTACAGGGTGAGCGGGGTGAGGCGCGCGGCCGGTGAGCCGTAGCGGCCGAACGGACGGGGCGGGGCGGCGGCCCGGGCGGGGACCGGGGCGAGGCCTAGCAGGGCGCCCGCGGTGGTGACGGTGCCCGCCGCGAGGAACCCCCGTCTGGACAGGGGATGTTGGAGGTGCTCGTGCAGGGGCATGCGGGTGCTCCTTATGACGAGATGGCGGGATGACGAGAGGTCAGCGCAGGCGGCCCGCACCGGCGTTGCGGTCGACGACGAACGGCACGGCCCTCGCGGGGTCGACCCTCGTGCGCAGGGTCGGGGTCCAGCCCGCGTCGGACTGGAGGATCTCGCTGGGCACACCCGCGTTGTGGACGGCGATCAGGTCGGTGAGCTCGCCGTTGACGTAGTTGTCGTCGGCGGTGAGCGGCGCCTCGGACCACTTCTTGAGGATGGCGGCCTCCGAGATGCCGGCCGGGACCGTGAACGCGTTGTGTTCCGCGACGAGTTGGGACTCCTTGCCGATGCCGTAGCTGTAGCCGTATCCGGGCTCGGCGACGAAGTGGTTGTTGTAGGAGTCGACCTGTCCGAACCGGACGCGGGGTGCGCGCTCGACGAGGTTCGAGAACAGGTTGTGGTGGAGCGTGACCTTCAGATGTCCCCGGTCGACAGCGGCGGTCGAAGCGCTGTCGCTGTTGCCGATGAGGATCGTCTTGTCGTGGTCGGAGAAGACGTTCCAGGAGGCGGTGACGTAGTCGGCACCCTTGACGATGTCGAGCTCGCCGTCGTGCTGCTCGAAGATGCGCCCGTAGTAGGTGGGCAGTGAGCTGTCCGGGTGGTCGCCGTCGGTGAACGTGTTGTGGTCCAGCCACACATGGGTGGAGCCGTAGATGACGGCGCTGTCGTACTCGGAGTTCCAGTTGCCGGTGTCGCCGTCGGTCGGGTCCCACTGCGGGAAGCAGTCCAGCGGGCTCTCGAAGGCCAGATTGCGGACGATGACGTTGTCCACGGCGGTGATCTGCAGGCTGGCGCCCTTGAACCCGGCGTCCTTGCCGATGCCGATGATGGTGGTGTTGGCGGGCACGAACGCCTTGATGGCGGTGTTCTGGTTGGCGGCGGAGACCCGGCGCAGGCCCTCCGGGCTGGCGGCGGGCTCGTTGTCGAGGTTCTGGTCGTAGCCCCAGACGGCGGGGTCGTAGGTGGCGAGGTACTGCGCGAAGTCGTAGCCGGGCGCGGCGAAGGAGTCGCAGCCCTCGGCGTTGGCGTCGATGGTCCCCTTGACCCTGATGACCTTCGGCGCCGTCCCGCCGGCGGTCAACGCGGCCTTGAAGTCAGCCCAGTTGGAGACGGTGTAGACGTGGTCGGGGGTGGCGGCGGCGCCCCCGCTCGTGCCGGTGCCGTAGGAGGCCCAGCCGTCACCGGCACCGAGGGTCTCCCGGGCGAGGTTGCGCGGATGGGCCTGCGCGGTGGTGCTGGTGAGGGCGAGCGCCAGCACCGTGCACCCCACCAGCGAACCTATGACGCGTCCATGACATACAAATGAATGCACTGTGCGGGTCTCCTTGCTCAGAGGACGTCCGAGGCGTCCGTCGCCTCGGGCCAGGTGATCCAGGACGTGGGAATCTCGTCGCGCAGTCGGACAGCATCACGCGGCGCGAGCACCCGGGTACGAACCAACTCCCGCGCCACGAGCCGCGCCACGGCGATCGCACCGGGCGGATTGAAGTGCGTGTTGTCCTGCTCGGTGTCGGTCCAGTTGAAGTAGACCTTCGTCTCCTCGACCCCGAGCCGCTGCCACAACGCGAGCGACAGCGCCTCGATGTCGAGCAGCGCGACCCGCTCCTCCTGGGCGAGCGCGCGCATCGCCGCCGGGTAATCGCCGTGCGTGGGAACGGCGTTGCCGTCGGCGTCGAACCTGCGGCGCTCGACGGGAGTGGCGAGCACGGGCCGGGCACCACGGCTGCGGGCCCCGTCGAGGTAGAGCCGCAGATAGTCCTGGTACGTCGTCCAGGGCTCGGTGTAGCGGGTCGGGTCGGCGATCTTCTCGTCGTTGTGCGCGAACTGGACCAGGAGAAGATCACCGGGGCGAATGGCGGCGAGGATTACGTCCAGCCGCCCTTCGTCGACGAAACTCTTCGAACTACGGCCGTTCACGGCATGGTTGGCGACTTTCACTCCCCGCCGCAGGAAGAAGGGCAGCGCCATTCCCCACCCGGTCTCGGGCGCTTCGGTGGAGTACTTCTGGGCGGCGGTGGAATCACCGGCGATGTAGAGAGTACGGCCCTCTTGCCGACCGACTCGCAAGGGAACAGCAGCAAGACCAGCAAGGGTGATCTGTCTGCGGGTAAGAGACATGATGGCTCACCTTCCGGCTTCGTCTTTTGTCTTCAGGGGCGCGGGGGACTGCGCGACCAGCCACAACGGACCCGCAGTCCCCCACAAACCGAAACCACCCAATCTCAGTGGTTCTTCTTCCAGTCCGCCTGAGCCTTGTTCAACTGGTCGGCCAACGTGTCCAGAAACTCCTTCGCCGTCATCTTCCCCAGCAGCAACTTCTGGAAGTTCGGCTCGTTGTCCGCCTTGGAGATCGTGTTCCAGTCCGGCAGGTAATACGGCAGCTGCACAATCTTCGTGTCGGCCCCGTTCAGTGCCGCAGCCGCCAACTTCGTGGGCTCGGACTTCTGGATCCACGCGGCGCCCGCCGCATCCGTGTTCGCCGGCACCTGCCCCGCCGACTCGTTGAACTTGGAGTTCTCCGCCGCGGAAACCGCGAACTCGATGAACTTCCAGGCCGCTTCCTTGTTCTTGCTGGACTTGAACAGGCTCAGCCCGTCGACGGGGTTGGAGATCTGCACCCGCGTGCCGTCGTCCAGCGTCGGATTGGGAATGCCCTTGAACTTGTCCGCGCCCAGCGCCTTCAGATGATCCTGATACGACCCGAGGTTGTGGCTCAGCATCCCGATCGTGCCGCTGTCCCACTGCGCGACCATCTTGGTGAAGTCGTTGTTGAGGTCGGCGGACGGAGTGTCCTTCTTGAACAGCCCCACATACTTCGCCAACGCGGCAACGTTCTTGGGGTCGTTGACCGTCGTCTTGTCCCCGTTCCAGAACGACGTGATCCCGGTCTGCCCGTACACCGCGTCCAACGCGGGCGCGATCGACCCCTCACCGCCCCGAATGGTGAACCCGAACTTGTTCTTCGCCTTGTCGGTGAGTTTGTCGGCGGCGGCGTAGAACTTCGACCAGGTGGTCGGCGCGTCCAGACCGGCCGCCTTGAACAGGTCGGTGCGGTACCACAGCGTGCCGTTGTTGGCGGAGGTCGGGATCTGGTACAGGGTGTCCCCGCCGCCGGCGGACTTGCTGACGTCAAGCAGGTTCTGGCTCAACTTGCCGTTCAGCGAACTCGACTTGAGCCGGCTGTCCAACGGCTCCAACGCCCCCTGCACGGCGACCTCGGCGAGCACCGCGGTGCCCACCCCGCCCACGTCGGGCAGACCGCCACCCTGGATCGCGGTGTCGTACTTGGACTGGGCGCTCGCCGCCGGTATCCCGACGTACTTGACCTTGATGTCGGGGTTCTTCTTCTCGAAGTCCGCGATGATCTGCTTCCAGATGTCGGTACGGACACCGCCGTTGTTGTCCCAGAAGGTGATCGTGCCCTTGCCGGAGCCCTCGTCGCCCTTGTCCCCCGCTCCACCGCTGCCGTCGTCGCCGCAGGCGGTGGCGGTCAGCGCGAGCACGGAGCCCAGGGCGACGGCCATCGCGGCCCGCCGGCTTCTGCGGATGCTGGTCTTCATAGGTCGGCTCTCTTCTTGTGGGTCCAACGGGGTGATGAGGTCACGGCCAGTGGCTGGCAAGCGCTTGCTACGGAGGTGCGTCATGGCGACTCCCAACAGGCTTACGGGCAGGGCGAGTTAGTGGAGAGAACTGATCCGGAACCGCGTGAACACGGCCGCGCCGGCATGTCCCGTGCCGACGGGCGCGAGCGCGAAGAGCCCGAGCAGGGCCCCGACCCAGCGCCAGGGGGTGGCGGCGAAGACCTGGCCGCTCGGCCGCGGCCCGTCTCCGACGTCGTGGAAGAAGCGGCACCGCGCCCCGGCGCCGATCTCGATCCGCAGCCGGACCCGGCCTTCGGGCGCGAGGCAGGACTCCCCCGAGTCCCGTTCCCGCTCGGCGCCGGGCTCGGCGAAGCGGTGCACGAACCGCACCTCTCCGTCCGCGCCCCGCTGGAGTCCGATCCAGCTGTACGCGTCGCCCAGCACGGCCAGTCCGGCGCGCGCTCCCAACTCCCCGCTGTGCAGCCTCAGTTCGACCTCGACGGCAACCGGAACGCCGGGCAATCGCTGGGTGAGCAGGTTCGGGAGCCTGCGCAGGTCGTGTGCGTCGGCGGAGCGTGCGCAGGTCAGCCGCAGACCGTCCCCCGAGTGGTGGGTGGCCCAGCCGTCCTGCGGATTCGCCGTCCACTGCCACTGGCGGCCGTACCGTCCGCCGGGGAAGTCGTCGTCCGTGGCGGGCGCCGCGGGCGGCTGCGGCGGGAGATCCGGCTTCCGGTGTACGGCTACGGGGGCGCCCGCGTCGCCGATCACGGGCCAGCCGTCGTCGCCCCAGCGCATCGGCTGGAGGTGCACGACCCGGCCGTAGGCGCCGCGCTGTTGGAAGTGCAGGAACCAGTCCTCGCCGGACGGCGTGCGCACCCACGCGCCCTGATGGGGGCCGTTGACCTCGGTGTCCTTCTGCTCCAGGACGACCTTCTCCTCGTACGGTCCGAAGAAGCCGCGCGAGCGGAACGCGCCCTGCCAGCCGGTCCCGACTCCCCCCGCAGGCGCGAGGATCCAGAACCAGCCGTCGTGCCGGTGGACCTTGGGGCCCTCCAGGGTGAACCAGCCGGGGACCTGGTCCGCGTCGACGATCACCTTGCCGTCGTCGAGCAGGGTCGTGCCGTCGGGGTGCATACGGTGGCCGGTGAGGCGGTTGTTGATGCCCGCGCGGGACTTGGCCCAGGCGTGGACGAGGTAGGCCTCACCCTCGTTCTCGTCGTCCCACAGGGGGCACGGGTCGATCAGGCCCTTGCCCTCCTTGAGGAGGTGAGGGCGGGTCCAAGGGCCGCGTATCTCGGGGGCGTTGATCTGGAAGATGCCCCGGTCGGGGTCGCCCCAGAAGATCCAGAAGCGTTCGTCGTGGTATCTCAACGCGGGGGCCCAGACACCGCAGTCGTGCCGTGGGGTCCTGAACTCCCCGACCGGTTCCAGGCGTTGGAGGGCGTGGCCGACCAGGGTCCAGTTCACCAGGTCGCGGGAGTGCAGCAGCGGCAGGCCCGGTACGCGGCCGAAGCTGGACGCGGTGAGGTAGAAGTCGTCACCGACGCGGATGACGTCCGGGTCGGACCAGTCGGCGTTCAGGACGGGGTTGGTGTACGTCTCGGGGGTCACTGGCAGACCGCCTTCCGCACCAGCACCGCCGCCTCGCCCCGGTCCAGGGTGCCGTCCGCGACGACGGTGACGATGCGTCGTACGACCGTCTCGCCGGGCGGGACCGGCAGCCGTTCGTCCGTGGCCAACGACGAGCCCACACCCGGGTATTCGGCGGTGCGGACGAACCACGGGTCCTGACGGGAACGGTCCGTGGCGCCGGCGAGGACCAGCGTCCAGCCGGTTCCGGCGAGGGCCAGCCAGTCGGCGCAGGTGCCGTGGACGGCCGGTTCGCCCTCGCGGTCGGCGGTGAAGACGCGCGGGGCCTCCGCCTCTTTGCGGGCCCGCCAGAAGAAGCCGCCGTACGCGGCTCCGGGACGGCCGTTGGTGGCGGGGCTGCCGATCGACAGAGGGTCCGGCGTCACGTTGGTGAGGGAGAAGGTGAAGTCCAACGCCCAGGCGGTGTCGGTGAGTTCGGTGGCGGCGACGGTACGGCGTTCACGGAGCAGCTCGGCGCCGGCGGCCACCCAGCGCAGTTCCTCCACGAAGCCGTCGGGGTCGCGGAGCTGGAAGGCGGAGTGGCGTTGGGCGCCGTGGTTGTCCAGTTCGGTGGGGCCATGGCCCTGGACGTACGTCCGTCCGCCCCAGAAGTTGTGCCCCTCGACGTCGGGAACGGCGACACCGACGCCGAGGTGGTGGGTGTGGTCGACGGGGCTCAGTTCGGTGACCGCCGTACCGGACAGGGTGGTCACGGGGTGCAGATACGGGCGCGGGGAGAGCCGGGCGGGCAGCTCGGGCCGGGTGACGTACCGGGCGACCGGGCGGCCCGCGACACGCAGCACCGGTGTGTCATGGGTGATCATCAGGTGCTCACCTCTTTCGGTGGGGCCCAGGAGGCGCCCAGCTCTGAGTAGAGGGCGAGGGTGTCGGCCGCCGCCGTGACCAGTGCGTCGATGCCGGGGACGACCCTGCGGTTCTCGTCGGCCAGCAAGTGCCATGCGTCTGTGGGGAGTTGGGCCGGGTCGGGGGCCTGGCGGATCGCTTCGACGACCTTCATGAAGGCCCCCGTCGCGTCCGGTTCGACCAACAGGGCTTCGCCGTCGACGAGATGGGCGACCAGGTTCTCCAGCAGGTCCGTGCTGCCGTACTCGAACTCCTCCGGGCCGTGGCCCGCCCGCTGGAGCAGGACGCGGTCCTGCTTGTACCAGTAGGTGATCCGGCCCTCGCTGCCGTGCACCAACACATAGGGCTCGCCGGGGTGTTCGGCGCACAGGGTCACGGCGACGGTGACCGGGCGGCCCTGGACCGTGGTGACGCGGACGCAGGAGGTGTCGTCGGACTCGATGTCGTTGGCGCGCACGAGTTCGGTCTCGATACGGGCCACGTCCTCGGCGCGGGTCGTGCCGTTGAGGGCGAGGGCGGTGGCGACGGCGTGCGCGAGGGGGTTGGTGAGCGCGCCGTCGATCACGTCGACGCCGTTGAGGCGCCGCTTGCCCGCCCAGGGGGCGCGCCGGTAGTACGCCTCGTCGCGGGCCCAGGCACCGGCCCCGCCGACCCCGGTCAGGGTGCCGATCGCGCCCCCGGCGATCAGCTTCCGGATCGCGGGCACGGCGTGCGAGCCGAGCGACTGGAAACCGATCTGGCAGACCACTCCGGCCGCGGCGACCCCGTCGGCCATCCTGCGGAACTCGGCGTACGACGGCGCGGGCGGCTTCTCCAGCAGCAGGTGCACACCCCGCTTCGCGGCGGCGAGGGCGAGGTCCGTGTGGGTCGGGATCGGGGTGCAGACCACGGCCACCCGGGCGCCGGTGGAGTCGAGGAGTTCACCGAAGTCCGGTGACTGGGCGGGGAGTTCGCCGCCGACCTCCTCCTCCGTCAGCGGGGTCAGTTCGCAGATGCCGACAAGGCGTACGAGGCCCTTGTCCTGGAGCCGGCGGATGTTCTCGACGTGCCAGCGGCCGTGGCCGCGGGCGCCGGCGAGGACGACGGGGACGGGTGTGGAAACGGTCGTGGCACCGCTCGGGCGGGTCATGGGATTCTCCCTGCGTCGACGATCTTCGCCAGCAGGGTAAGCGGTTGCCTCATCCCTTCACCGCCCCCGCGCTGAAGCCGGTGATCAGCCACTTCTGGATGAAGGCGAAGACGATCACCACGGGTACGGCCGCGACGATGCCGCCGGCGGCGAGCGCGCCGAGGTCGACGCTGTCCGCGCTCATCAGGGTGTTGAGGCCGACCGGGATGGTCTGCTTGCTCTGGTCGGAGAGGAACATCAGGGCGAAGAGGAAGTGGTTCCAGGCGTGCACGAAGGCGAAGGAGCCGACGGCGATCAGGCCGGGCCGCAGCAGCGGGAGGACGACGATACGGAACGCGGCGAAGCGGTTGCAGCCGTCGACCCAGGCGGCCTCCTCCAGGGACTGCGGCACGTTCCGGATGAAGCCGCTGATCAGGATCATCGACAGCGGGAGCTGGAAGACGGTCTCCGCGAGGATGACGCTGCCGAGCGAGTTGATCATCTGGAGCTTGGCGAAGATCTGGAACAGCGGGACCAACAGCAGGGCGCCCGGCACGAATTGGGAGCAGAGCAGGGCCAGCATGAAGGTGCGCTTGATCCTGAACTCGAAGCGGGCGAGCGCGTAGCCGCCGGCCAGGGCGACGACCGTGGTGAGGACCAGAGTCGCGACGCCGACGTAGACGCTGTTCTGGAAGTAGACGCCGAAGCTGCGCTCGGTCCACACCTTCTGGAAGTGGTCGAGGGTCATCGGCCAGGGCACCAGGGAGGTCGAGCCGGCCGGGCGGAACGCGAAGAGCAGGATCCAGTAGAAGGGGATCAGGGTGAAGACGAGGTAGATGCCGAGGGGGACGTAGATCTGCCAGCGCGGGACCTCGTCCCAGGCGCGGCGGACCTTGCGCGGCTGCTGCGGTGCGGCGGACTCCCGCTCGCGGGCCGGGGCGATCTCGGTGATCACTTGTCGCCGCCTCCGAACTTGCTCAGGCGCAGATAGACGATCGAGAAGAAGAGCAGGATCACGAACGCGACCGTGGTGAGGGCCGAGGCGTAGCCGAAGTTGTGTGCTTCGACGCTGGTGTTGGCGACGTAGAGCGGGAGCGTGGTCGTCTCGCCGGCCGGGCCGCCGCCGGTCAGGGTGTAGAGGAGGTCGACGTTGTTGAACTCCCACACCGCGCGCAGCAGGGTGGAGAGGACGATCGCGTCCTTGAGGTGCGGCAGCGTGATGTGCAGGAACTGCTGGAAGCGGCTCGCGCCGTCCACCTCGGCGGCCTCGTAGAGGTCCTTCGACACGGACTGGAGGTCGGCGAGGATGAGGATCGCGAAGAAGGGGACGCCCCGCCAGAGGTCCGCGACGACCGCTGCGGAGAAGACCGTTGAGGGGTCGGAGAGCCAACTCGTGCCGTACTGGCCGATTCCCATGTCCGCGAGGTAACGGGTCACGCCCGTCTGGGAGTTGTAGAGCAGCACCCAGATCGCGGAGGTCAGGACGCCCGACACGGCCCACGGGGAGAACACCAGCGCGCGTCCGACGGACCGGCCCACGAAGGTCTGGTTGACGATGAGCGCGAGGGCCAGTCCGAAGAGGAGTTGGAGGCCCACCTCGACGACGACCCACTTGGCGCTGAAGGTCAACGTGTCCCAGAACTGGGGGTCGTCGGTGAAGGCGTGGGTGAAGTTGTCGAGGCCCGCGAAGCCGTTGCGCCAGGGTTTGGTGGGGTTGTAGTTCTGCAGGCTGTAGTAGAAGACGCTGATGACCGGGTAGGCGATGAAGCCCAGCATGAGCAGGGCGGCCGGGGCGATCAGCAGGTACGGGAGCCTGCGCGGGGTCGCGGAGGCACGGCGCCGCCGGGGTGGCGCGGGCGGTTTCGCCACGGCTGCGGCTTGGGCCATGACTGTTCTCCGTTCCAGTGGGGCGGGTGCAGCAGGTACACGGTGCGGGTGTCGTTGAGGTGTGCCGTTCAGGTGTGCCGTTCAGGTGCAGGAAGCGCTTGCCCGTCGGGCATGCGAAACGGGGGTGCTCAACCGGCGTACGGGTCCGGCACCTTGCCCGGCCGGGCCAGGAACTCGAAGTCGCAGCCGGTGTCCGCCTGGGTGACCTGGTCGTTGTAGAGCGCGCCGTAGCCGCGCTCGTACCGTGCGGGCGGCGGCATCCACTCCGCCCGGCGTCGCTCCAACTCCTCGTCGTCCACGTTGAGTTGGAGGGTGCGTGCCTCGACGTCCAGGGTGATGGTGTCCCCGGTCCGTACGAGCGCCAGTGGTCCGCCGACGTACGACTCGGGCGCGATGTGCAGCACGCACGCGCCGTAACTCGTGCCGCTCATCCGGGCGTCGGAGATCCGGACCATGTCCCGGACGCCCTGCTTGAGGAGGTGGTCGGGGAGCGGGAGCATGCCGTACTCGGGCATGCCCGGTCCGCCCTTCGGGCCCGCGTTGCGCAGCACCAGCACGCTGTCGGCGGTGATGTCCAACTCCGGGTCGTTGATGGTGCGTTGCATGGTCCGGTAGTCGTCGAAGACGACGGCGGGGCCGGTGTGCTTGAGCAGGTGCGGTTCGGCGGCGATGTGCTTGATGACGGCGCCGTCCGGGCAGAGGTTGCCGCGCAGGACGGCGACTCCGCCCTCGCTCGCCACCGGGTTGTCGCGGGGTCGAATCACGTCGTCGTTGTGCACCCGCGCGCCTTCGAGCTGTTCGCGCAGGGTGTCGTGGGAGACGGTCGGGCGGTCCAGGTGGAGCAGGTCCGTGATCCGGGAGAGGAACCCGGGCAGGCCGCCGGCGAAGTGGAAGTCCTCCATGAGGTACGTCCGTCCGCCGGGCCGTACGTTCGCGAGGACCGGGACCGTGCGGGCGATGCGGTCGAAGTCGTCGAGCGTGAGGCGGACGCCCGCGCGGCCGGCCATGGCGATGAGGTGGATCACGGCGTTGGTGGAGCCGCCGAGGCCGAGGACGGTGGTGACCGCGTCCTCGAAGGCGTCCTGGGTGAGGATCGACGAGAGAACACGTCCCTTGTGGACTTGTTCAACGATCCTCATGCCGGATTGCGCGGCCATCCGATCGTGCCCCGAGTCCACGGCGGGAATGCTCGACGCGCCCGGCACGGTCACGCCCAGCGCCTCGGCGGCGGCCGTCAGCGTGGACGCCGTCCCCATGGTCATGCAGTGCCCGGGCGACCGCGCCAGGCCGCTCTCCAACTCCGTCAGCTCGCAGTCGCCGATGAGGCCGGCGCGCTTGTCGTCCCAGTACTTCCACATGTCGGTGCCGGAGCCGAGGACCTCGTTGCGCCAGTGGCCCGGCAGCATCGGCCCGGCGGGGACGAAGACTGTGGGCAGGTCGACGCTGGCGGCGCCCATGAGCAGCGCGGGGGTCGACTTGTCGCAGCCGCCCATGAGCACGGCGCCGTCGACGGGATACGACCGCAGCAGCTCCTCGGTCTCCATCGCGAGGAGGTTGCGGTAGAGCATCGGGGTCGGCTTCTGGAAGGTCTCACTGAGCGTGGAGACCGGGAACTCCAGCGGGAAGCCGCCCGCCTGCCACACGCCCCGCTTGACCGCCTGGGCGCGGTCACGGAGGTGCACATGACAGGGATTGATGTCCGACCAGGTGTTGAGGATCGCGATCACGGGCTTGCCGAGGTGTTCCTCAGGGAGGTAGCCGAGCTGGCGCGTGCGGGCCCGGTGGCTGAAGGACCGCAGCCCGTCGGTGCCGTACCACTGGTGGCTTCTGAGCTCTTCCGGTGCCTTCATATGGACCATCCGGCGGCTATCGCGGCCACTTCGGCGCGCTCGCTCTCGGGCAGGGGCTTGCTGGGGGGCCGTACGTCCCGGCGGCACAGGCCGAGGGACGCAAGCGCTTCCTTGACGATCGTGACGTTGTTCGCGGAGCCGTTTGCGGCCCTTAGTTCCTCGAATCGTCGGATCTGTTCCCACACCTTCATCGCGCCCGGATAGTCACCCGATCGAAGCGCTTCGATCATGTTCAATGAGACGGACGGGGCGACGTTGACGAGTCCCGAGGTGAAGCCGGTGGCGCCCGCCGAGAAGTAGGAGGGCGCGTACGGTTCGGCCAGCCCGGCCACCCATACGAAGCGTTCGAGGCCCGCGTCCCGTGCGAAGGCGGCGAAGCGGGCCGCGTCGGGGACGGCGTACTTGACGCCGATGACGTTCGGGCAGTCGTCGGCGAGTTCGGCGAGGCGGGCGCCGAGGAGTTGGGCGTTGCGGATGTACGGGACGACGCCCAGGTCGGGCACGGCCTCGGCGATGGCGCGGTGGTAGTCGACCCAGCCGTCCTGCGAGACGTAGGGGTGGACGGGCTGATGGACCATCACCATCTGCGCGCCGAGTTCGCGGGCGTGCCGGGCGGAGGCGATGGCGGTGGGCACGTCGTGCCCGACCCCGACGAGGATCGCGGCCCGCTCCCCCGCCTCGTCGACGGTCAACTCCGTTACCAGCTGCCGCTCCTGAGGGGTCAGGGCGTAGAACTCGCCGGTGTTCCCGTTCGGCGTGAGGATGCCGATCCCGCCGTCTAGCAGGCGGCGCAGCAGGGCCCGGTGGGTGTCCTGGTCGACGGTGCCGTCGGCGGCGAACGGGGTCACCGGGATCGCCACCACGTCGGCCAGGGCGGCCCGTTGGGCCTCGAACGCCGCTGTCATGCCTGACCTTCCTCTCCCTGGGTTCCCGGCCCGGTGCCGGGTCCCTGCCCCAACTCGGTGCCGGGGAAAGCTCGTTGTACGAACGACGCGATATGGGCGTGCAGCGCGGTCGCCGCGGCGTCCGCGTCGCCGTCGAGGGCGAGCCGCAGGATCTCGCGGTGTTCGCCGGCCTCCCGCTCCCAGGAGGGCGAGGCGGCCCAGGCGACGGCGGAGACCAGGGCGGCCTGGTCGCGGACCTCGTCGAGCATCCGGCCGAGCAGCGGGTTGCCGCACGGAAGGTACAGGGCTCGGTGGAACTCCCGGTTGGCGAGGGAGCGTTCGGCGGTGTCGGTGGCCTCGTCGGCGCGGGTCAGCGCCTCGCGTGCGGCGTCCAGGGATGCCTTGCGTCGCACGGCCCGCCGTAGCGCCTCGGGTTCGAGGAGCAGCCGGACGTCGTACACCTCGCGCGCCATGTCCGCGTCCACCATGCGCACCGTGACGCCCTTGTACTGGTTCATCACGACGAGCCCGGTGCCGGCCAGGGTCTTGAGCGCCTCGCGCACCGGGGTCTTGGACACCCCGAACTGTGCGGCGAGTTCGGTCTCGACCAGGGGCTGACCCGGCGTCAACTGCCCGGTGAGGATGCGGTGTTTGATCCCTTCCAGCACGAACTGCGTGCGGGAGGGGATCGGCGTGGGCACAGAGGTCATGCGCGCCTCTCGGATCTCACATATCGCGTCTCATATATGACGTACGAAGTACGACGCGTTGAAGGTAGGAGCGGCCCTGTGTTTCGTCAATGCTTCTGACAGAAGAACTAGAAAGCGCTTCACATGGTCTTGATCCATGGTCGCGTTCACATGGTCTTCGTGACCCCTTCGAGGGCGGCCGAGGTCCGGCCGGGGAAGATCGCGGCGGCGCGCTCCAGCGCCGCCTCCCTGGTGAGGGTGGGTCCCACGTGGGTGATGAGGAGTTCGCGCGCGCCCTTGGCGCAGGCGCCGGCATCCTCGGGGGTGAGGTGGACCTGACGTTCGCCTTCGCGATGCCGGTCGATGTCGGCCTCGCAGAGGAACACGTCGGCGCCGCCCGCGAGTTCGGACAGCGCCTCGCAGGGTCCGCTGTCCCCGGAGTAGCCGAGGACACTCCCCTGGCACTCGGCGCGCAGCCCGTACGACTCGGTGTCGTGGACGACGGCGCGTGCGGTGAGGCGCAGGTTCCAGTGCCGGACGGCGTGGCCGTCGTAGAGCGGGCGGAAGTCGAAGACGCCGCTCAGGAACCGCACGTCCGGCTGTCCGAAGAAGCCGGCGAGGCGGCGCGCGCAGTCCTGCGGGGCGTAGAGCGGGATCGGGGCGGCCGGAGTCATCCCGCCGAAGGCGAACGCGTAGGCGGCGGCGAGGAGATCGGCGCTGTGGTCGGCGTGCAGGTGCGAGATCCAGATCGCGGTGAGCCGCGCCGGGTCGGTGTGCCGCTGCAACTCGGCGAACGTTCCGGTGCCCGCGTCCACCCACACCTCGGCGCCGCCGCCGCGCAGCAGGTACCCGGAGCAGGGGCGGCCGGGGCGTGGATGCGGGGAGGCGGTGCCGAGGACGGTGAGACTGAGAGGCATGGTGGGGAAGAGTACGGTTCCGGGGCCCGCGGTACTCACATTTCAGGGCGTTCCATGGTCCTCGGCCCCGGACCGCCCGCGCCCGGGCACCGCGGTCAGTACTCTGACGCGGTGATGGCCAACACGCTCCTGTCGAGGGCGATGACCGGTGCCGTCGACCCGCCGCTGCTTCCGCTGCCGGATCGTGTCGTCGACCTCCTGTCGGAGCTGGGCAGTCCGCCGCGGCTGGCGGCTCATCTACGAGCTGTTCATGACGTCGCACACCAGCTGGTCGACTGGGTGGAACAGCACTGTCCCGGCGTGCCGGTCGACCGCGAGGCGGTGCTCTTCGGGGCGGCGACGCACGACGTGGGCAAGACCGCGTTCGTCTCCGAGCTCTCCGGGCCCGGGGCCGCGCACGAGGAGGCGGGCCGGACTCTGCTGCTCGCCCACGGCGTCGCCCCGCAGCTGGCCCGCTTCGCCGCGACGCACGCCTCGTGGGCGCGGTCGGATGTCGGTCCGGAGGACCTGCTGGTGAGCCTCGCCGACAAGGTGTGGAAGAACAAGCGGGTCCCCGAGCTGGAGGATCTCGTCGTGGCCCGGCTGGCCGAGGCGAGCGGCCGGGCGGTGTGGGAGGAGTTCATGGCGCTCGACGAGGTCCTCGCCCGGATCGGCGACGGGGCGGACGAGCGGCTGGCGTTCCAGGCGTCGTTCCCCGTCCACAGTTGAGGACGCCGGTCCACGGCTGCGGGCACTGGGCTACGGCTGAAGACGCCGGTCCACGGCTGCGGGCACTGGGCTACGGCTGAAGACACCGGTCCACGACTGCGGGCACTGGGCTACGGCTGAGGGCACCGGACTAAGGCTTCCAGCCCGGGTCCCGTCCGCTGAGTCCCACCGCCCGGTCCAGGAGCGGGGCGTCCGCCGGTACCGGCACCACCGGTCCGAAGATGCCCCCGCCGCCGGTCGGGTCCTCGGCCGCCGCGAGCAGGAAGGTGTACGAGGCCTGGAGCGCGGTGGGGTCGGGGTCGTAGGGCTGGCCGGTGGCGCGGGCCAGGTCCCAGCCGTGGACGACCAGTTCGTCGGCCACGACGGCGGCGGCGATCTCGCCGGGGAGGTCGATGCCGCCCGCGCGGGTCATACCGGTCCAGGCGGCCGGGTCGCGCCAGGCCTCGGCGAGTCCGTCGAGGATCTTGGGGAACTCCGCGCGCCAGCCGAGGCCGATGTCGGATGCGGAGGTGTCCGGCGCGGTGTCCGTCATGACGCCCAGGTCCTTGCGCGCGGCGTCGCGGAAGGCCACGGACAGGCCGAGCAGATGTCCCAGCATGTTGCGTACGGCGGTCCCGGGGCACGGGGTCACGTCTCCGAGCTGCTCATCGGTGACGCCCTCCACGAGCCGGGCGACGACACGGGTCTGCGGGCCGAGGTCGAAGATGCTGTCGGTCATGCGCTTCCCTTCCGGGGATCGGTCTCACTCAGGGGGTAGACCGACGGCGGCCCGGGAACTCATCGCCCGGCCCCGGACCAGTTCCCGCGCGGGGCTCCCTGGCGCAGACACCTCGGCGCGATCACCGGGTCGCAACTCCCAGCCGCCCGGGCGCCTCCGCCGAGATACGCGGCACCCGTTCCGGCGACCGTCACGCCGCTGAGGCGCCGCCGGTGCGCCTCGTCGGGGAGGAGGGACATGAGAAGCACGTAGCCGAGGCCGATGACGATGACGATCGGCATGGGGTAGCGCGTGCCGCGATGCCGGAACCGTCCCGTGCGCCGCGTTTCTAGGGCACCTGCCCGATGCCGCACCCCCGGCCTTAGACCCACGATGACCAGGCATGACGAAGAACTGGACGGTGACCCGCATCCTGCGGGACCGCAACGCGGGGCTGTATTTCACGGGCTTGGTGGTGTCCGCCTTCGGCACGTCCGCGCTGGGGCTGGCGGCCGGCGTGTGGGTGAAGGACCTCAGCGGCTCGAACGGTCTGGCCGCGCTGTGCATGTTCGCGGTCTGGGCACCGACCCTGGGCGGCCCGGCCCTCGGCACGATCGCCGACCGTGTCCGCCGCAAGCCCCTGCTGATCCGCACGAACCTCGCCCTGGCCGCCCTCCTCCTCACCCTCTTCGCCGTCGACTCCCGCGCCGACCTGTGGCTCCTGTTCACGGTCCTGCTCGTCTACGGCACGATCGTCGTCGTCCAGGACCCCGCCGAGTCGGGCCTTGTCGCCGCCGTGGTGGACCGGGATCTGCTCGGCGACTTCAACGGGCTGCGGATGACGGCCGTGGAGGGCATGAAGCTGGTCGCGCCGCTGACGGGGGCGGGCCTGTACGCCGCGTTCGGCGGGCCCGCGGTGGCCTGTCTGGACGCGGTGACGTTCGTGCTGGCGGCGGGACTGTGGCTGTTCGTGCGCGCGCACGAGGAGCCGCCCCGGCGCCCCGCCGGCGACTGGCGGGCCCAAACCGCCGAGGGCGTCCGCGAGTTGTGGGCGCGCCCCGGGCTGCGCCGACTGGTCGTGGCGGGCGGGACCATGATGTTCCTGGCCTCCCTGAGCAGCTCGACGAACTACGCGATCGTCGACGCCCTGGGGCACGCTCCCGCCTACACGGGGGTGCTCTCCGTGGCCCAGGGCGTCGGCTCGGTCGCGGTCGGGCTGGTCTCGGGACCCGCGCTACGGCGGCTCGGCGAGCGCCGGTTCGGGGCGGCCGGGATCGCGCTCGCGGCGGCCGGGGTGGCCGCGCGGGCGGTGCCGTCCGACCCGGTGGTCCTGGCGGGCGGCGCGGCGGTCGGTCTGGGGCTCCCGTGCGTACTGATCGCCGCGTTCACCGCCGTGCAGCGCGAGGTGCCGGGTCCACTGCTGGGCCGGGCGACCGCCACCGCCAACACCCTGCTCTTCACACCGAACGTGATCGGACTGGCGGCGGGTGCGGCACTGGTCGAACTGGCCGACTTCCGGGTGGTGTTGATCCTGGTCGGGCTGGCGTTGGTCTCGACGGGGTTGTGGCTGGGGCAGGTTGGGACGGGCAGGGTCCGAGCTCTTTCGGGGAGGAGGCGGCCTGGCTCGGATCAGAGCCCGGCCAGCGCCGAGCGCACCTCCGACAGGTCCCCGTCCGACGCCAACCCCGCGTGATACAGCCGCAGTTCCGTCGCCCCGAGGCTGCGCGCCCGCTCCGCGTCCGCCGCGAGTGCCCCCGGGCGACCGCCCATCCCGGCGACCACCGTGAAGTTGGCCGCCAACACGGAGCCGTCCAGGCCCTGTTCGGCGAACGGGGTCACCAGGCCCGCACCACCCGTGCAGGGGACCACCACGCCGTCGGCGACCGAGAGGATGTGCGCGGGGTCCACGCCCGCGTTGGCGCCGCAGTGGTACGACTCCGGGTCGGCGTGCAGCAGGACCTGGAAGTCGGCGGGTGCGGCGGCCCGGACCGCGGCGACCGCCGTCTCCTGGAGTGTGCGGGCCCTGTCGTCGCGCCACGCGCGCGTGGCCGTCGCGTTCGCCTCGCCGAGGAGTTTCCCGACCCCCGTCCAGCCTCCGCCGGAGGGCGCCCCCCGCCACACCGGTTCCAGCGCGGCCCGTACCACCGCCGCCAACTCCTCGGCGTCGACGCCCTGTTCGCCGTAGCCCTGGCGGCAGGTCGGACAGAAGCACAGGGACATCAGGTACTGGCCCGCGTCCCCGAGGGGGATGCCGCCGGTCTTGTCGTGGGCGTGCAGATGGGCGAGGCCGTACCAGCCCAGGGACTCCAGCTCGGTGCCGTGCGCGCCGGGGCGTACGGCCGCCTCGGCGGCGAGGTCGACGAGGTACGCGCGCGTGGCGGGCTGGGCGATGCAGGGTGCCCAGGGGTAGCGGTCGCCGTAGGCGTTGACCACCGAGGTGTCCGGATGTTCCGCGCCCAGACGGGAGTTGTGGGCGAGTACCACCCAGGTGTGCACCTCCAGGCCCGCGTCCGCGAGGGCTGCGGCGGCCTCCCCGTAGGCATCGCCCGGCGCCCAGTCGCCGGCCGCGTACGGCCTCAACTCCCGCCCCTGCCAACGGAAGTCCGGCGGGTACAGGACGGCGGCGTGCTCGGCGGTGACGACCCGGTGGCACGGGTGACGGGGGGTCAACGCGCGCGTGGAGTGGTAGGCGGAGGCGAGGGTCGCCTGGTGGACGCCGAGCGCGGCGATTCTGCCGCCCGCCTCCGGGTCGCCGTTGACGTCCCAGGGGTAGACGAACGCCGATGCCTTCACGCGCCCTCCTCCATCTGCGAATCGCTCTGCGGCTCGATCAACGTGTGGCCGCGCTCGATGAGTTGAGCGAGTTGCTTGACATGATCCTCGGTCGGTTCGGTCAGCGGCGGGCGGACTTCGCCGACGTCCAGTCCCCGCATGCGCACCCCCGCCTTGACCAGGGAGACCGCGTAACCGCGTCCCTGGGCGCGCAGTTCGACGAACGGCCGGTAGAAGCCGTCCAGGAGGCGGTTCGCCGTGGTGTCGTCGCCGGTCGCGAGGGCCCGGTGGAAGGCGAGCGCGAGCTCGGGGACGAAGCAGAACACGGCGGAGGAGTAGAGGGTGATGCCGATGCCCCGGTAGGCGAGCTGGGTCTGTTCGGCGGTGGGCAGACCGTTGAAGTACAGGAAGTCGCCGGGGACTTCGCTGCGTACCGTGCTCACGATCCGCTGCATCAGGTCGAGGTCGCCGAGGCCGTCCTTGAAGCCGATGATCCCCTCGGTGCGGGCGAGTTCGACGACCGTGGCCGGGGTGAACACGGCGTTGTCGCGCTGGTAGACGATGACAGGCAGCGCGGTTGCCGCGGCCACCTCCCGGTAGTGCCAGAGCAGTCCCTCCTGCCCGGCGACCACCAGGTACGGCGGCATGGCGAGCAGCCCGTCCGCCCCGGCGGCCTCCGCGAGCCGTGCGTACCGTACGGCGAGCGCGGTGCCGTAGCCCGCTCCCGCGACCACCGGCACCCGGCCCCCGGTCGCCTCCACGGCGGCCCGCACGCACGCCTCGAACTCCTCGGGCAGCAGGGCGTGGAACTCGCCGGTGCCGCAGCACGCGAACACGGCGGCGGCACCGGCCTCGACGCCCTGGCGGACATGCGCGCGGTACACGTCGAGGTCGACGGCGCCGTCGGGGCCGTACGCGGTGACGGGGAAGAACAGCGGCCCGCTGGGGATACTGAGCCGGTCGGCGAGAGGGGCTGGCGTCACGGGCTCTCCCTTGAAACAGGCGCGTGCGTTCTTCTGATCAACGTCTACATTTCTGAACAGCCCCACCCTAAGGATCTGCCTCAGGGCGGGTCAAGCAGGCAAATGAGCAAGAGGGAGGCGGATTTCCCAGGTCCGCGCCACACTTGACGGGCATGGTGAACGCTCCTTAGCGTGTCTATGAATGTGAATGATATTCATGGATGAAGCCGATGATCCTAGGAGACCGAGGATGCCAGCTCCCCGCACCGTTCTGCTCACCGGCGCCGCAGGCGGACTCGGCACCCTGATGCGGGAGCTGCTCCCCTCCTACGGCTACGACCTGCGGCTGCTGGATCTGCGCCCGATCGAGGGCGAGCCGGACGCGATCACCGCCGACCTCTCCGACCGGGCGGCGCTCCGCGAGGCCGTGCGGGGCGTCGACGCGGTCATCCACCTCGCCGGCATCTCCCTGGAGGCCTCGTTCGACAAGATCCTCGCGTCGAACATCGAGGGCACGTACAACCTCTACGAGGCCGCCCGCGAGGAGGGCGTCGGCCGTATCGTCTTCGCCTCCTCCAACCACGCGGTGGGTTACACCCCGCGCCCCCAGGGCGACGACCCGCTCATCCCGGTCGACACCCCGCACCGCCCCGACACCTTCTACGGCCTGTCCAAGTCCTTCGGCGAGGACCTCGCGCAGCTCTACTGGGACAAGCACGGCCTGGAGACCGTCTCCGTGCGCATCGGCTCCTGCTTCCCGGAGCCCAGCAGCGTGCGCATGCTGTCGATCTGGATGAGCCCCGCCGACGGCGCCCGCCTCTTCCACGCGGCCCTGACCGCCGAGGACGTACGGCACACGATCGTCTACGGCTCCTCCGCCAACACCCGCCTGTGGTGGGACCTGTCGACCGCGCGGGCGCTCGGTTACGAGCCGCGGGACGACTCGGAGCCGTACGCCGAGAAACTGATCGCCGAGCAGGGCGAGCTCCAGCCGGGGGTAGAGGCGCACGCCCACCTGGGCGGCCACTTCGTGAACGACCCGCCGATCTGGCCGTACTGACACGGGCCGTACATCCGGTCGAACTGACGGGAAAAGCACCTTCGCGGCGGCGGGCGGGCACCGAACGGGCCCGCCCGCCGGCGTGTTCGGGCACGGACACTGCCCGATCTCACGCCCCGGCGCGCAGCGGCGCAGGTCCGCGACGGGCACGGCGCGCGGTAAACGGTCGCATACGGGCAGCATCGGGCGTGCAACAGGCCTGGTCAGTGCCGCACACCCGCTGTAGAACTTCCCCCAAGGGTCCCACCGGGCCCGAACGGGCAGTACTCCAGGCGATCGGGAAGGCGGTGTCGGCCATGGGGACGAGTTCGGCGGAAGAACGCCAGCGGGAGATCGTGCGCGCCGCCCGCCGCACCGGCTCGGTCGACGTCACCGCGCTCGCCACCGAGCTGGGCGTGGCCAAGGAGACCGTACGGCGGGATCTGCGCGCCCTGGAGGACCACGGGCTGGTCCGCAGGACCCACGGCGGGGCCTACCCCGTGGAGAGCGCCGGTTTCGAGACGACGCTCGCCTTCCGCGCGACCAGCCATGTCCCGGAGAAGCGCCGGATCGCGGTCGCCGCGGCCGAGCTCCTCGGGGACGCCGAGACGGTCTTCGTCGACGAGGGCTTCACCCCCCAGCTCATCGCCGAGGCACTGCCCAGGGACCGGCCGCTGACCGTGGTCACCGCGTCCCTGCCGGTCGCGGGCGTGCTCGCCGAGTCCGAGAACACCTCGGTACTGCTGCTCGGCGGCCGGGTCAGGCACGGCACCCTCGCCACCGTGGACCACTGGACGACGAAGATGCTCGCCGGCTTCGTCCTCGACCTCGCCTTCATCGGCGCCAACGGCATCTCCCGTGAACACGGCCTGACCACGCCCGACCCCGCCGTCAGCGAGGTCAAGGCACAGGCCATCCGCGCCGCCCGGCGCACCGTGTTCGCCGGTGTGCACACCAAGTTCGGAGCGGTCAGCTTCTGCAGGTTCGCCGAGATCGGCGCCCTGGAGACGATCGTCACGAGCACGCTGCTCCCGTCGGCCGAAGCGCACCGGTACTCCTTGCTGGGGCCACAGGTCATCCGCGTCTAACACACCGTTCGAAATTCCAACTGAGTCTCTACGTAGGGCCCAGTCACGCCCGGCTGACGCCTTTTTCTCCCCATATGTGCAGGAGCGATCCATGCGAACCCAGAGCCGACGACGGCCGCCGCGAGCCAAGCTCGCCCTGGCCGCCGTAGGGACGCTGCTCGCCCCGCTGCTCTCCGGCTGCTGGGTCGGAGCCGGCGGCGCCGGATCAGGCGGCAACTCGATCAACGTCCTGATGGTCAACAACCCCCAGATGGTCGAACTCCAGAAACTGGCCCCGCACTTCACGAAGGAGACCGGCATCAAGGTCAACTTCACGGTGCTGCCCGAGAACGACGTCCGCGACAAGATCAGCCAGGACTTCGCCAACCAGGCCGGCCAGTACGACGTGGCGACCCTCTCCAACTACGAGATCCCGATCTACGCCCGCAACGGCTGGCTGCACGAGATGGACTCGTACGTCGCCAAGGACCCCGCCTACGACGAGCAGGACGTCCTCAAGCCGATGCGGGAGTCCCTGACCGCCGACGACGGCAAGCTCTACGGGCAGCCGTTCTACGGCGAGTCGTCCTTCCTGATGTACCGCAAGGACGTGCTCGCCGCGAAGGGCCTCACCATGCCCGCGCACCCGACCTGGACCCAGGTGGCCGACATAGCCGCCAAGGTCGACGGCGCCCAGTCCGGCATGAAGGGCATCTGCCTGCGCGGACTGCCCGGCTGGGGCGAGCTGATGGCACCGCTGACGACCGTCGTGAACACCTTCGGCGGCACCTGGTTCACCAAGGACTGGAAGGCGCAGCTCGACTCCCCCGCGTTCGAGCAGGCGACGAAGTTCTATGTCGACCTCGTCCGCAAGCACGGCGAGTCCGGCGCGGCCCAGTCCGGCTTCGCCGAGTGCCTCAACAACATCACGCAGGGCAAGGTCGCCATGTGGTACGACGCCACCTCGGCGGCGGGCTCGCTGGAGGCCAAGGGCTCCCCGGTGAAGGGCAAGATCGGCTACGTCCCCGCGCCCGTCGAGAAGACCGACTCCTCCGGCTGGCTCTACACCTGGGCCTGGGGCATCCAGAAGGCGTCCCACAACTCCGACAAGGCCTGGAAGTTCGTGTCCTGGGCGTCCGGCAAGGAGTACGAGCAGCTGGTCGGCGAGACGGACGGCTGGGCCAACGTGCCGGCCGGCAAGCGCGCCTCGACGTACACGAACCCCGAGTACGTGAAGGAGGCCGCCGCCTTCCAGGAGCAGACGAAGGAGGCCATCGAGGGCGCCAAGCCCAACGACCCAGGTGTGCAGCCGCGGCCCGCGCCCGGCATCCAGTTCGTCGACATCCCCGAGTTCACCGACCTCGGTACGAAGGTCTCCCAGGAGATCAGTTCGGCCATCGCCGGACGGCAGTCCGTCGACTCGGCCCTGAAGAAGTCCCAGCAGCTCGCCGAGAAGATCTCCAAGGAGTACGAGGGACGATGACCGCCACGACAACGGCCCCTCTGGCCACCAGCCCGACCCGCACCGCGCGGCAGCCCTCGGACAGGCTGCGCTCCTGGGCCACCCGCGCGCCCCTGCTCCCCGCCCTGGTCTTCATGATCGTCGTGACCCAGCTCCCGTTCGTGGCCACGCTGGTGATCTCGTTCTTCGACTGGAACGCGCTCTATCCCAAGGCCCGGCACTTCACCGGTTTCGACAACTACCAGCAGGTCCTCAGCGACGCCGACCTGCGCCACTCGGTGTGGACGACCGTCCTGCTCACCGTCGCCGTGGTGCTGGCCAGCCTGGTCCTCGGCCTGCTGCTCGCACTGCTCCTGGACCGCAAGTTCCGGGGCCGGGGCTTCGTCCGCACCCTGCTGATCGCCCCGTTCCTGGTGGTGCCGGTGGCCGCGGCCCTGCTCTGGAAGCATGTGCTCTACAACCCTGAATACGGCCTGCTCAACGGCCTGTTGCACTATGTGGGCGGCCCGCAGCCGGACTGGATCTCCAACACCCCGCTGCTCGCCGTGGAGGCATCGCTGGTGTGGCAGTGGACGCCGTTCATGATGCTGATCCTGCTGGCCGGGCTGCAGAGCCGCGACCACCAGCAGCTCGAGGCCGCGAAGGTGGACGGCGCCAGCGACTGGCAGGTCTTCCGCTATCTGACGCTGCCCCACCTGCGCCGCTATCTCGAACTCGGCGCCCTGCTGGGCTCGATCTACATCGTCCAGAACTTCGACGCGGTCTTCACGATCACGTCCGGTGGCCTGGGCACCGCCAACCTGCCGTACACCGTCTACCAGAGCTTCTACCAGGCCCACGAGAACGGCCTCGCCTCGGCGGCCGGCGTCCTGGTCGTCATCGGCTCGATCATCATCGCGACCTTCGCCCTGCGGGTCGTGTCGTCCCTGTTCCGAGAGGAGGCGTCGCACGCATGAGCAGCATCGCCGTACGCGCGCGTGCCCGCCGCAAAGGCGCGGGCCTCGGCCTGGTGGCCTGGCTCCTGGGCATCGTGTTCTTCCTGCCCATCGCCTGGATGGCGCTGACGTCCTTCCACTCGGAGAGCGACGCGGCGACCAATCCGCCGTCCTTCGGGGCCGCCCTCACCCTGGACGGCTACCGGGAGTTCTTCGGCACGGGCGGCGGCGCGAGCCCCTGGCCCGCGCTGGTCAACTCCCTTGTGGCGTCGGTGGCTTCGACGCTCTTCGTGCTGCTGCTGGCGTTCCCGGCGGCCTACGCGCTGTCGATCCGCCCGGTGAAGAAGTGGACCGACGTCCTGTTCTTCTTCCTGTCCACGAAGATGCTCCCGGTGGTGGCGGGCCTGCTGCCGATCTACCTGTTCGCGAAGAACGCCGGGATGCTGGACAACATCTGGCTCCTGGTCATCCTCTACACCTCCATGAACCTGCCGATCGCGGTGTGGATGATGCAGTCCTTCCTCGCCGAGGTCCCGGTCGCCGTCATCGAGGCGGCACAGATCGACGGCGCCCGGCTGCCGACCATCCTCGCGCGCGTGGTCGCCCCGATCGCCCTCCCGGGTATCGCGGCGACCGCCCTCATCTGCTTCATCTTCAGCTGGAACGAGCTGCTGTTCGCCCGGGTCCTCACGGGTGTCGTCGCCGAGACGGCGCCCGTGTTCCTGACCGGCTTCATCACCAGCCAGGGCCTGTTCCTGGCGAAGGTGTGCGCCGCGTCGCTCGTCATCTCCCTGCCGGTGCTCGCCGCGGGGTTCGCCGCCCAGGACAAACTGGTCCAGGGCCTCTCCCTGGGAGCCGTCAAATGAAGGCCGCCGTCATCGAGTCCGTGGGCCGCGCCGTCGTCACCGAGGTCCCGGACCCGACGCCGGGTCCCCGCGAGGTCGTCGTCGAGGTCGCCGCGTGCGGCCTGTGCGGCACCGATCTGCACATCCTCCAGGGCGAGTTCGCGCCCAAGCTGCCGATCGTGCCGGGCCACGAGTTCGCGGGCGAGATCGTCGCGGTCGGCACCCAGGTCACCGAGGTCTCGGTCGGCGACCAGGTGGCCGTGGACCCGTCGCTGTACTGCTTCGAGTGCCGGCAGTGCCGCAACG
The DNA here is from genome assembly GCF_053598575.1 of Streptomyces sp. NPDC001100. Classification (NCBI taxonomy): domain Bacteria; kingdom Bacillati; phylum Actinomycetota; class Actinomycetes; order Kitasatosporales; family Streptomycetaceae; genus Streptomyces; species Streptomyces sp. NPDC001100. Next base: position 340,803 of record NZ_JBSFKO010000005.1, on the reverse strand, counting down.
GCCACAACAACCTCTGCGAACGCTGGGCCGCGATAGGCGTCACGACCGCCGGCGGGGCGGCCCAGTACGCGCTGGCCCCCGTGGCGAACTGCGTGAAGCTGCCCGAGCACGTGCGCACGGAGGACGCGGCCCTGATCGAACCGCTCTCCTGCGCGGTGCGCGGCTACGACGTCCTCAAGTCCCGCCTCGGCGCACACGTCCTGATCTACGGCTCCGGGACCATGGGCCTGATGATGCTGGAGCTGGCCAAGCGGACCGGCGCGGCGAGCGTCGACGTCGTGGACCTGAACCCGGCCCGCCTGGAGACGGCCCGCACGCTCGGTGTCTCCGGGTCGGCGGCGAACGCGGACGAGCTGGAGCGGCCGCAGGGCTGGGACCTCGTGATCGACGCGACCGGCAACGCGGCGGCGATCCAGGACGGCCTGGACCGGGTGGCGAAGGCGGGCACGTTCCTGCAGTTCGGGGTGGCCGACTACGCGACCCGGGTGTCGATCGACCCGTACCGCATCTACAACCAGGAGATCACCATCACCGGCTCCATGGCCGTGCTGCACAGCTTCGAGCGGGCGGCCGAGCTGTTCGCGAACGGGGTCCTCGACCCCGGGATCTTCATCAGCGACCGGATGGAGCTGGAGCGGTATCCGGAGGCGCTGGCGCAGTTCGCGGCCGGGGTGGGGCGGAAGATCGTGGTGATTCCCTGAGCGAATCGACGGGATTCGAGCCGGTACTTCCAAAGCTTGGCCAATTGGTCACTTGGTAAGGGAACGGCAAAATGGTCTCGGTCGTTCACGAGGCATGACAGCTATGACCCCTGGCTCGAACATCCCTCTTCCGGTCTCCCGGGTGGCGGTCGATGTCTCCGCCCCCGTGCGGCTCGACGTGTCGAGCCTGCTGCTCACCGGCGACGGCAAGGTGCGCTCGGACGACGACTTCATCTTCTACAACCAGCCGAACGGCCCGGGTGTGACGTACCGCTCCGGCGGCGGTACGTCCCCGGACGCGATCACCGTCGACACGGCCGCGGTGCCGCCCGGGATCGAGAAGATCGTCGTCACCGCGAGCCCCGACGCAGCGGGGCAGACCTTCCAGGGCATCGAGCCCACGGCGACGATCCGCGACGCGGCCGACGGCTCGGTGCTCGCCACGTTCACGCCCCCGCAGCTCGGCGCCGAGACGGCACTCGTGGTCGTGGAGATCTATCTCCGCAACGGCGTCTGGAAGGCCCGCGCGGTCGGCCAGGGCTACGCCAACGGCCTGGCAGGCATCGCCACGGACTTCGGCGTCTCGGTGGAGGAACCGGCCCCGGCACCGGTCGCTCCGCCGGCCCCGATGGCTCCGCCCGCCCCCGCGACGCAGGTCCCCATGGCACCTCCGGTGCCCGCCGCTCCCCCGGCCCCGCCCGCCGCGCCGCCGCTCGGCGCCGGGAAGATCAACCTGGACAAGGGCCGCGTCAGCCTCCAGAAGAACCAGACCGTCTCCCTGGTCAAGGGCGGCCGCGCGCTCCTCTCCCAGGTCAAGATGGGCCTCGGCTGGGAGCCCGCGTACAGAGGCAAGGACATCGACCTGGACGCCTCGGTCATCGCCTACGGCCCGCAGCGCAACCACGTCGACAGCTGCTACTTCGGCAAGCTGTCGATCCTCAACGGCGCGATCAAGCACTCCGGGGACAACCTCACCGGGGAGGGCGGCGGTGACGACGAGGTGATCGTGGTCGACCTCGGCCGCATCCCTCAGGAGGTCACCGGCCTGGTCTTCACGGTCAACTCCTTCTCCGGCCAGAAGTTCACCGAGGTCGCCAAGGCCTACTGCCGTCTCCTGGACGCCGCGACCGGCGAGGAACTGGTCCGCTTCGACCTCACCAACGCCGAGGCCCAGACAGGGGTCATGATGGCGAAGCTCGTCAAGCAGTTCTCCGGCGAGTGGGACATGACCGCGATGGGCGACTTCGTGAAGTCCCGCACGGTGCGCGGCATGGTGAAGCCCGCCGCCCAGGCCCTGTAAGCAGCCCTACGACCGCTGCGGGCGCCCCTGCTCCAGGGGCGCCCGGCGTTCATTCCCCCTGGGCGGCGGGCCGCAGGCCGTCCGTCAGCAGGGACAGATAGCGGCGGATGAACTTCCCCTGGCCGTCCGCCAGTTCGGAAGCCGTGGACACCCCGTGGGCCAGTCGCAGGACCTCGATCGGCTCGACGTCCTGGCGCAGGGTGCCTTCCTTCTGCGCCGCCACGACCAGTCGCTCCGCTGCGCTCTTCATGTGCGTGGCGCAGACCGTGAGCGTGACGCTGCTGCCGTCGGTGACGGCCGAGCCCAACAGGGCCTTCATGCCGCGCACTTGAATCATGCCGTGGCCGACCCAGTACAGCCACTCGACCAGCGCCTCGCCCGGCGGCAGTTCCTGTGCGATCTCGTCGGCTCGCGCCGCAAGCGCCTCGATGGTGTCGACGTACACCGCCTCCAGCAGCGCCTGCCGGGTCGGGAAATGCCGGTACAGCGTGCCTGACCCGACGCACGCCCGCTTCGCGATGTCGTCGAGCGACGCGTTCTCCCCACGCTCGGCGAACGCCTCGGCCGCCGCCTTCAGCAGGCTCTCGTAGTTGCGCCGAGCGTCCGCGCGCATGGGCCTGACCTGCGTCATCCAGATACTCCTTGCGAACCGGGGACTCTCTCCGTATCTTACCGAGTACTAAACGGAGACAGTCCCCGCTTATCTCGGCGGGCAGTCCGCGCTGCCCGCACGCCTCAAAGCCGGGGACGCCAGACCGGGAGAACTCCATGTCCATCCCGTCCGCACCGTCCACCACCGCCCATGCTCTCTCCGCGCCACCCGCGCCCGCCAGACTCGGCACCGTCCTCTTCGTCGTCGTCACCGCCTACCTGATGGTCGGCGTCGACTCCACCGTCGTCAACGTCGCGCTTCCCGACATCCAGAAGGACCTCGACTTCAGCCCCACCGGCCTGTCCTGGGTCCTCAACGCCTACACCCTCGCCTTCGGCGGCCTGCTTCTGCTGGGCGGCCGGGTCGGCGACATCGTCGGCCGCCGCCGGACGCTCACGATCGGCGTGCTGCTCTTCGCCTCGTCCTCCCTGCTCGGCGGACTGGCCACCGACAGCGCATGGCTGCTCGCGGCCCGCGCGCTCCAGGGCCTGGGCGCCGCGCTCATCGCGCCCAACACCCTCGCCCTGATCACCACCAACTTCCCGGAAGGGCCGCGCCGTCACCACGCGCTCGGCATCTACACGTCCATGGCGGGCATCGGCGCCTCGATAGGCCTGGTCATCGGCGGCATGCTCACCTCGTGGGCGTCCTGGCGCTGGTCCCTGCTGATCAATGTGCCGATCGGCGCGGCCGTGGCCCTCGCCCTCCCCCGCTTCGTGGGCGAAACCCCGCGCCACGCGGGCCGGTTCGACGCGGCGGGCGCGCTCACCGGCACCGCCGGGATGACCTCGCTGGTGTACGCCTTCATCCGGGTCTCCTCGGACGGCTGGGGCGATCTCCAGGCGCAGTTGGGCTTCAGCGCGGCGGCTGCCCTGCTGGTGGGCTTCACCCTGGTCGAGTCCCGCGCCGACCAACCCATCATGCCGCTACGGCTGTTCGCGAGCCGCAATCGTGCCGGCGGCTACGCGGGCGTCCTGCTGCTGCCGGCGGGCATGTTCGGCGCGTTCTACTTCCTCACGCTGATCAGCCAACGAGTCCTGGACTACAGCCCGTTGCGCGCGGGCTTCGCGTTCCTGCCGATGACCCTCGCGCTGTTCACCGTCGTCCGCTTCGTACCGCGCCTGCTCGCCCGTCTCGGCGCGAAGCCGGTCCTGCTCACCGGCATGGCCCTGCTCGTGGCATCGGCGGGCTGGCTCTCCCGACTCCACCCCGACGACGGCTACTTGACCGGACTGTTCGGCCCGCTCGTCCTGATGGGCGTGGGCGTCGGCCTCAGCTTCATGCCGCTCAACGCGACGATCCTCGCGGGCATCCAGCCTCGCGAGGCGGGCTCCGCGTCCGGCCTCCTGCAGACTCTCCAGTGGCTCGGCGGAACCCTCGGGTTGTCCGTCCTGGTCACCGTCTTCGGCACGGCGACCCGGCACGCGACCGGATCGCCGTCCGACATCCTCGTCCACGGCTCGGCCCGCGCGTTCGCCGTCGGCGCGCTGATCGCCCTCACCGCGCTGCTGGTGTCGGCGTTCGTGATCACCGGCAGGAAGCCCGAGGGGGCCGCCCGGAGCGGGGCTTCCTGACGGGTTCGGCGGACGGATCGGCGCCCCGGCCGCGCGGGGACCGTCGTCACCCGCACACCCGGAGCGCGCGATTGCGTTCAGTGCGCCGAAGGTGGACCGGCGTTCTGCTCGGCCGGTCGCGTGCTCGCGCTCCCCAGTGTCCGGGGTGCGCCCGGCGGCCCGGCGGTACCGGCGTTCAGACGGCGGCGCAGGACGAGCGGCCACCTTCGAGGCCGAGTTGCAGTCCGTGGCCATCGGCCGCGGCCTCTCCGTGGTCCCCGAGTCCGTCGCCCGCCTCTACGGCCGACAGGGCGTCCGCTACGTACCCATCGAGGGCATGGCCGACTGCGAGGTGGCCGTCGTCCACCGCGAGGACGCACCCCGGTCCGCCGCCAACTTCGCCCGGATCGCGGCCCGGGTCACGGCCGAGGCAAGCGGCCCGGACGTACGCGGCTGACCCGGGCAGTACCGCCGGATCAGCGGGCGGACCACGGAAAGACGCCCGGCAGAGTCCCGACTGCCGCGCGCCCGGCGGCAGTCGGACATCCCGCAGGCCCGGGACGGGTACGGGGCACGAGCCCAGGACGAGTACGAGGCGCGCGTCCGCATGCTCGACCGCACCCCGTCCGCCGCGACCCGCTCCCGGTCAGAACAGCGCGCTGTACGCGTTCAGCGCGGGCTGTCCGCCGAGGTGGGCGTAGAGCACGGTGGAGTCGGCGGCGATCTCGCCGCGTGCGACCAGATCGATCATCCCGGCCATCGACTTGCCCTCGTACACGGGGTCGGTGACCATCCCCTCGGTGCGGGCGGCGAGGCGCATCGCCTCCAGGGTGGTCTCGTCCGGGATGCCGTAGATACCGGCGTGGTAGCGGTCGTCGAGTTCGACGTCGTCGACGGTCAACTCCCGCTTGACCCCGATCAGTTGGCCGGTACCGTGCGCGATGCGGGCCACCTGCTCACGGGTCTCGGCGGGCTTGGCCGACGCGTCGATGCCGAGCACGCGCCGCTCACGCCCGCCCGCCTCCTCCAGTGCCCGGAACCCGGCGACCATGCCGGCCTGCGTGGAGCCGGTCACCGAGCACACCACCACGGTGTCGAAGAAGACGCCCAACTCCCGCTCCTGCTCGGCGACTTCGTGGGCCCAGTTGGCGAAGCCGAGGCCGCCGAGCGGGTGGTCGGAGGCGCCGGCCGGGATGGCGTACGGCTTGCCGCCGCCCTCCTCGACCTCGCGCAGGGCCTGTTCCCAGCTCTCCTTGAAGCCGATGCCGAACCCGGCCTTCACCAGGCGTACGTCCGCTCCGGCGAGCCGGCTGATCAGGATGTTGCCGACCTTGTCGTAGACGGAGTCGGGCCACTCCACCCAACTCTCCTGGATCAGCACGCACTTGAGCCCGGCGCGGGCGGCACAGGCGGCGACCTGACGGGTGTGGTTGGACTGCACACCGCCGATCGACACCAGGGTGTCGCAGCCCTTGGCGAGGGCGTCCGCGACGAGGTACTCCAGCTTGCGCGTCTTGTTGCCGCCGTACGCGACACCGGAGTTGCAGTCCTCCCGCTTCGCCCACAGGGCGGCGCCGCCGAGATGCGCGGTGAGCCGCTCCAGCGGATGGACGGGCGAGGGGCCGAAGAGGAGGGGGTAACGGTCGTACGAGGAAAGGGACATGGGAGTTCTCCAGGGTCAGTCGGCGTCGGCCAGGTCCGCGAGGGTGTGCCAGATGTCGGCCGTGACGCGGACCGCAGCGTCCGTGTCACCTTCGGCGCAGGCCTCGATCAGCCGCTCGTGCAGTCCGGCCGAGCGGCATGAGCCGCCCTCGCCGAAGCGTCGTCGCTCCAGTCGGCGGATGAGCGGGGTATAGCGGGCGACGGTGGCGGCGGCGGCCCGATTTCCGCTCACCCGCACCGGCACGTCGTGGAGTTCGTCGTCCGCGCGCAGGGCCGCGTCGACGTCACCGGCGGCCACCGCGGCGGCGAACCGGTCGTTGGCCGCACGCATCGCGTCCAGGTCCGTGTCCCGCAGCCGGGGCACGGCGACCCGGGTGACCAGCTCGTGCATGGCCCCGACCACGGCGGCGGCGTCCCGCACATCGGCGGCCACGACCGGAGTCACCCGGGTGTAGCTCTGCGGCTTGCTCTCCAGCAGCCCCTCCTCCACCAGCCGCGAGAACGCCTCCCGCACCGGAGCGCGCGACAGCCCGAGCCGCTCGGCCAGCTCGGCGTCCCGCACCACCGCGCCGGGTTCGATCTCCCCGGCGACGATGGCGTCGCGGATCGCTTCGTAGGCGCGGTCCCGGAGGAGGGTGCGCGGGACGGGTCGGAGGGCGTTCATGAACTGAAATGTTAGATGTCAATCTCCCGTCGGACAAGAGTGTGGCCCGCAACCATGCGTAGGTGCGGGCCAGGTGCCGGGCCTCAGGCCGCCCAGGGCCAGTCCGCGTCCCGGGCCGCCTCCAGCAGCGGCACCATCCGGAAGGCCGCGTCCGAGAGGCCGCCGAAGGTGTGCCGGTCGGCGGTGCCGGACGGGCCGTGGCCTGCCCGGTACCCGGCGAGGTTCCAGGTGTAGACCGGCACGTGGGCCGGGACCTGCTCGGTCGGGTCGCCGTAGTGGCTGTACTCGGCCTGCTCGTCGGTGATGATCAGCACCCGGTCCTGGCCCCGGTAGTGCGAGCGGACCGCCGAGGTGGTGTCGGTGCCGCCCAGGTCGCCGAAGCGGCCCAGGACCTTGAGCACCGACTCGCCCGCGCCGAAGTCCAGGCGCCTGCTCGTGGTGCCGAACTCGACGAGGTCCGCGTCCGCCGCCCGCAGTGCGAGCGCCGTGCCGAAGATCGCCGCCGCGTCGGCCCGGTTGAGCTCGGAGCGGTCGGACAGCCGCGAGTAGAACATCGAGCCCGAGCGGTCCACGAGGACCAGCGTGCGGCCCGGCAGCGCGGGCACATTGGCCAGCGAGTGGCCGAGCGCCCGCTCCAGCGGGTAGGCCCAGCGCAGCGAGGGCGCGTGCCGGTAAGCGGCGAGGTACCGGAAGGGGAACTGCCGCGAGCGCGCGACCTCCGCCGGGTCGCTGATCTTCGCCGCGACCCGGGCCGCGACCTCGTCGGAGACTCCGGCCTCGTCGAAGTTCCGGAGATTTCGGACGAGTGCCATCGACCCCATGGAGGGGATCACGGCCTCCCAGGCCGCCTTGTCCATCGGGCCCTGGAGCCAGCCGGCCAGCGCCTCCCACGTCATCCCGGCCGCCGCGAGCCGCTCGGCTCCGTCGGCCGCCGTAACGACCGCGCGCCGCTGCTCGACCGGCAGCGCCATCAGCTCGCGGTGCGCGGTCAGGACACGGTTCGACGCGGGCGGTACGGCGGTGTCCGGGTGGTGCCGGCGGTCCAGGGCGTACTGGAACAGCTCGCCCTGCCACGCCTTGTCCGGGTCCGGCGCCGCGTGCACCAGGTTGAGGATGTCGCCGAAGCGGTAGCCCTTGGACGCGGTGTCGTACTTCAGCAGCGACTTACCGCCGTAGAGACGTCGTACGGCGTCGGCCACACCTCGCTTGACGGGCTTCGGGATGCTACGGCCGTACCGCGCGGTCCAGTACGCGAGGAGCTCGCCGGGCTCGTCCGGGCGCCGCAGCACGGAGTCGACGACCTGTCGGTTCGCGGGGCCGTCGGTGGCGCCGGCGTCGAGGCGGGCCTTCACGTACTCGGCGGCGCCCACGACGGCGGCCGTACGGAGGTTGCCCTCGCCGCGCAGCCAGCCGAGGAGGCCTGCCGTCCAGGTCGGGTCGGTGACGGCGAGTTCGCGCACGAGCGTCGCGAAGCGGTCGTCGCGGTCGGCGCCGGACTCGTAAAAGGTCTGCTGGGAAACGAAGTTGGCTACGGCGAGCAGGAAAAGCTCGGAGCGCGCGTCCCGCTCACGGCCGCGGCCGCCCTGGTAGGTGCGGAGCACTCGGCCCGTGGAGGTGACTCGCGAAGTGGGCTGGGTCTTCGCCGCCTTGGTGTTGAATCGCGCCATGGTGAATTCCCCCGAATTCCTTGGTGTTTCGGAGGAGGACGCAGCGAAAGGTGGATGCCCGAGTTCAGAAGGCGGCGACGGACTAGTCAGATGCTCTACCCAATTGAGCTACACCGACCCGAAGTCGATGACGGGACTCGAACCCGCAACCGTCTGGTCCAATGAAGTAACCGTTGCCTGCGCACCGGGCACCCACCATGAGCTGCGCCTCCCGAGATCAAGAACGGCTGCGGTGTCTTTTTCGGTTGCAACGAAGTAACCGCCGCCTGCGCACCGGGAGGTGCGTGCTGTTGTGATCTCAGAGTAGGAGGCACAGCTCTGAAGGGGCCAACCAATTAATTCCGTACGGGAGTTCAGCCGCGCTTCTGCCGCTTCCACGGCCCCGTGATCGCCAGCATGATCCCCGGAGTCTGGATGTTCGCGTACAGCGTCTTGCCGTCGGGTGAGAAGGTCACGCCGGTGAACTCGCTGTATTCCGGCTTCTCTTCGGTGCCGATGTTGAGTTCGTTGCGGGCGATCGGGTAGGTGCGGCCGCTCTCGGTCGCGCCGAACAGGTGCTGGACGCCCTCGCCGTCCTCGGCGATGACGAGGCCGCCGTAGGGGGAGACGGTGATGTTGTCGGGGCCGTCGAACGCGCCGTCCACGGACGGGTCCGGGTTGACTCCGAGGAGGACCTTGAGGGTGAGGGTGCGGCGCTTGGGGTCGTAGAACCAGACGGCGCCGTCGTGCTGGACGGGGCTCTCCGTGCGGGCGAAGGAGGAGACGATGTAGGTGCCGCCGTCGCCCCACCACATGCCTTCGAGCTTGCGGGCGCGGGTGATCTCGCCGGCCGCGAACTGCTTGCGGACCGACACCGACTTCGCGTCGCGGTCGGGGACGGTCACCCAGTCGACGCCGTAGACCGTGCCGATCTTCGTGGCGCGGGAGAGGTCGTCGACGAACTTGCCTCCGGAGTCGAAGCACTTGAAGGCTTCGAGGACGCCTGCGTCGTCGGCGAGGGTGCGGAGCCTGCCGCGGCCGTGGTGGAAGTGCTCGGGCGGGGTCCAGCGGTAGAGGAGGCCGTTGGGGTTCGCCGCGTCCTCGGTCAGGTACAGGTGGCCGCGCTTGGGGTCGACGACGACCGCCTCGTGGGCGTAGCGGCCAAGTGCCTTGATCGGCTTGGGGTTTCGGTTGGCGCGCCGGTCGGCGGGGTCGACCTCGAAGACATAGCCGTGGTCCTTGGTGAAGCCGTTGGTACCGGCCTTGTCCTCGGTCTCCTCGCAGGTGAGCCAGGTGTCCCAAGGAGTGTTGCCGCCCGCGCAGTTGGTGGCGGTGCCGGCGATGCCGACCCACTCGGCGACGTGGTCGCGGCGGACCTCGACGACCGTGCAGCCGCCGGCCGCGGCGGGGTCGTAGACGAGGCCCTCGGTCAGCGGGACGGGGTGGGGCCAGTTGGCGCGGGGGCCGGCCAGTTCGTGGTTGTTGACGAGGAGGGTGGCGCCGCGCGGGCCGTCGAAGGTGGACGTGCCGTCGTGGTTGGAGGGGGTGAACTCGCCCGACTCCAGCTTGGTTTTGCCGCTGTAGGTGATGACGCGGTACTTGAAGCCGGCGGGGAGGGCGAGGAGGCCGTCCGGGTCGGCGACCAGCGGGCCGTAGCCGACGCCGGCATGGCCGTAGCCGGTTGCCGACTCCTCGGCCGCGGTCTCGGTCTCGGTGGCGGCGAGGGCGTTGGGGGCGGTGGCGAGGGCGCCGACGCTGCCCGCCAGGGCGACCCCGGCACCGGTGATCGCGGATTTCGCGGCGAAGTCTCTGCGGGTGAGCGACATGGTGTGTCTCCTGTGACGGTGGGTGTGCCGTGGAGGGTGGCGGACCTCGGTCGGCGCCACGCTTCCGCCCATGTCTGAACACGAGTTGAACACCGGTCGACTTCGCCGGGCTCTCTTCCATGAATCCGTATGCAATCGGCCATCGATCCCTATGCGATCGGCCATGGATTCGTCTGCGACCGGCCAGGAAGTCGTATGCCGTCACCCATGGGACTCAAAAGCCACCGGTGCCGTGTCGGCTCAACTCCCTTGCTGGGAACGCGCCTTGAAGGCGGCCTTGCGGGCTTCCTTCGCGATCCGCTTGTCGGGGTGCAGCCGGCCCATCGCCTCCAGGACGTCGGCGGTCGCGGGGTGGTCCACCCGCCAGGCCGCCGCGAAGAACCCGTTGTGCTGCTGGGCCAGACCCTCGACCAGGGCCTGCAACTCCTCGGAGTTGCCCTCGGCGGCCAGTTGCGCGGCGACCGTGTCGACGGTCAGCCAGAAGACCAGGTCCTCGGAGGGCGCGGGGACGTCGCTCGCGCCGTGTTCGCTGAGCCAGACCCGGGCGAGGCCGCCGAGTTCGGGGTCGTCGAGCACCTCGCGCAGTGCGGGTTCGGCTTCCGCGCCGACGAGGGAGAGGGCCTGCTGACAGAGCAGCCGGCGCAGCGGTGCGCCGGCGTCGGCGCCGCGGGCCGCCGCGAGCAACTCCCGTGCCGCGGCGAGGGGTTGGCGGCCCGCCAGCCACTGTTCGGTCTCGGCCCGCGCGGCCTTCTGCGGGAAGGTCGACGTGCCGTCGAGGAGCGCGTCCGCGCCCTTGTCGGCGAGGTCTCCGACGGCGGGTGCCGTGAAGCCGGCCTCCTGGAGGCGGGCCCGCAGTCCGTAGAGGCCGAGCGGGGTGAGCCGCACCATGCCGTAGCGGGTGACGTCGGTCTCGTCGACGGCGGGCGGGGATCCGTCGGCCGGTTCGTCGAAGTCGGCCATCAGGGCCTCGTCCACGGGCTGGTACTCGACGATCCCGACCGGTGCGAGCAGCCGGAACTGGTCGTCGAGGCGCATCATCGCGTCGGAGACCTGTTCCAGTACGTCGTTGGTGGGCTCCCCCATGTCGCTGGGCACGATCATCGAGGCGGCCAGCGCGGGCAGCGGGACGGGGCCGTCGCCGGGACCGTCCTCGTTGACGGTCAGCAGGTAGAGGTTGCCGAGGACGCCGTCGAGGAACTCGGCCTCCGCCTCGGGGTCCCAGTCGAGTGACGAGAAATCGACCTCGCCGCCCTCGCCCACGGCGTCGACAAGACCGTCCAGATCGGGCACGCTCGCGTCCGCGAGGAGGGTGTCGAGGGCGCCGAGCCAGACCGCGAGGACGTCGTGCGGCGAACCGGCGGTGAGCAGCGCCAGCTCCTCGCCGGCCGCCACGGTGCCCTCCTCCTCGTCGACGATCTCGACGAGCCCGGTGTCGAACGCGACCCGCCAGGCCTCGCTGGCGTCGGCCGCCGCGTCGTCGCCGGTCAGTCCGAGCAGTTCGGCGGCGGCGGGCAGTTGCTCGTCGACGAGGCCCCCACCGGCGTCGATGCGGGTGTCGGGGCCGGCCCAGCGGGCGAGCCGGGCCGCGCGGGCCAGCAGGGGTGTGGACAGCGCGTCACGCGCCAGCTCCGCTTCGGAGTGCAGCCGCACCGGCGGCAGGGGGGAGCTGTCTGACATCGGGGGGTTCTCCTAGGGCGCCTCGAAGGCCGTACGACGGCCGCACACGACACACGACTCAGCCGCTCAGCCTAGACGGATTTCGCCCCATGCCGCCCGGTTCATGTCCCGGCCACGAGGTGTACATGGCTGAAACCTTGACAACTGGGCGGCCCCGCAATGAGATTGACGCGCGTAGAAATGTCATGGACACCTAGTCCGGGTATCTTCTACGCGCGTCGCCACCGCCCCACCGGTCGCGGCTCCCACCGCCGCTGCACAGCTCCATCCACCCTCGTCCCGGCTCATGCATGTCCCCGGAGGGATCCCGTTGCCGAGCAAGTCCTCCGCGCGTCTCGCCGCGCTCACCGTCGCCGCCGTCTGTTCGATGGCGTCCGCGATCGTTCTCACCTCGCCCGCGCACGCCGACGGCGTCCGCATCCACGACATCCAGGGCACGACCCGGCTGTCGCCGTACGCCGGCCAGAAGGTCGCCGACGTACCGGGCATCGTCACGGGCGTCCGTACGTACGGCTCGTCCAAGGGTTTCTGGTTCCAGGACGCGACCCCGGACGACAACCCGGCCACCAGTGAGGGCGTGTTCGTCTTCACCAGCTCGGTCCCGAAGGTCGCGGTCGGCGACTCGGTCACCGTCTCCGGCACGGTCTCCGAGTACGTCCCGGGCGGTGCCGCCACGGGCAACCAGTCACTGACCGAGATCACCAAGCCGACGGTCACCGTCGTCTCCAGCGGCAACGCCGTACCGGCCCCCGTGGTGATCAACTCCCGGTCCGTGCCGAGCGCGTACACGCCGGCCGGCGACACCGCCGCGAGCAACTCGATCAACGCGCTGCCGCTGGAGCCCGAGAAGTACGCCCTGGACTACTACGAGTCCCTGGAGGGCATGAACGTCCAGGTCTCCGACGCGCGCGTGGTCACCGCGACCGACCCGTACTCCGAGCTGTGGGTCACGGTGAAGCCGCACCAGAACGCCAGCCCACGCGGTGGCACGGTCTACGGGTCCTACGACTCGCAGAACGGCGGCCGCCTCCAGATCCAGTCCCTGGGCGCGACGGCGGACTTCCCGGTCGTCAACGTCGGCGACGAGCTGACGGGCACCACGGACGGCCCGCTGGACTTCAACCAGTACGGCGGCTACACCCTCGTCGCGAACGAGATCGGCACCGTGAAGAGCGGCGGCCTCCAGCGCGAGACGACGAAGAAGCAGTCGAAGAACCAGCTGGCGGTCGCGACGTACAACGTCGAGAACCTCGACCCCTCCGACGGCACCTTCGCCGCGCACGCCGCCGCGATCGTGAACAACCTGCAGTCCCCCGACATCGTGTCCCTGGAGGAGATCCAGGACAACAACGGTGCGACGGACGACGGCACGGTCGACGCGAGCGTCACGGTCAACAAGCTGATCGACGCGATCGTCGCGGCGGGCGGCCCGAAGTACGACTGGCGCTCGATCGACCCGGTCAACGACAAGGACGGCGGCGAGCCCGGCGGCAACATCCGCCAGGTGTTCCTGTTCAACCCGCAGCGGGTCTCCTTCACCGACCGCGCGGGCGGCGACTCCACGACCGCGGTCGGTGTCACCAAGGTGCACGGCAAGGCCCAGCTGACCGTCTCCCCCGGCCGGATCGACCCGGCCAACGCGGCCTGGACCGCGAGCCGCAAGCCGCTCGCGGGCGAGTTCGTCTTCAAGGGCAGGACGGTCTTCGTGATCGCCAACCACCTGATCTCCAAGGGCGGCGACCAGCCGCTGACCGCGCAGTACCAGCCGGTCACCCGCAGCTCCGAGACCCAGCGGCACGCGCAGGCGACGGCGGTCAACGCCTTCGTCAACGAGATCCTGGCCGCCCAGAAGAACGCGGACGTGATCACGCTCGGCGACATGAACGACTTCGAGTTCTCCGACACCGCGAAGATCCTCGAAGGGGACGGCGAGCTGTACTCGGCGATCAAGTCCCTGCCGAAGAACGAGCGTTACACGTACGACTACCAGGGCAACGAGCAGGTCCTGGACCAGATCCTGATCAGCCCGTCGATCCGCAAGGACTGCTTCGAGTACGACAGCGTCCACATCAACTCGGAGTTCAACGACCAGATCAGCGACCACGACCCGCAGGTGCTGCGCTTCCAGCCGTAGCACCTACGGGTGGGCCACGAGGGGCTCACAGGGGGATGGACGGGGCCTCGCCGGCTTGCACCAGGTCAGGCGAAGGCCCCGTCCAGCCAGTTCTGCCAGGCGAGTTCGTTCGTCTTGGCGTCGGCGTCCGGGGCGAAGTCGTGGACGCTGACGCCGACCGGGGCGCCCCAGTGGTTGCGCCCGAAGAAGCGGATCAGCGCGCTGTCGGTGCGCAGTCCGATGAAGTACGGGTCGCGGAAGTCCAGTACGGCGTCAAGGAGTTGGCCCTCGGGCCCGCGCGCCCGGACCCGTGCCCCCTGCTCGGCGTCCTCGGCGAGGCCGAGCGCCCGGCCGACAACTCCGAAGGCGTCGGCGGCGGTTGAGGCCTCGGGCCCGTTGAGCGTCGTGAACGCGACCGGCCGGCCCGCGAAGTGGACGACGTACTCCCGCAGCGTGTGCAGGTAGAAGGCGTTGTGCTTGCGCGCGCCGTCGTACTGGTTGTCCCAGTCGTCGGTGAAGATCCCGCTGTGCACGTACCGCACCCAGGCGCGCCGGCCGTCGTCACGGGGCTCGATGGTCTCGTCGATCTGGTTGAGGCTCTGGGTCGGGAAGCCGACGTCCTCGGTGCGGGCGGTGAGCCGGTGCGGCGGGTCGAAGTTCGTGAGGGTCGACCCGAAGGGCCCGACGCGCTTCTCGCCGTCGAACTCCATCGGCCACAGCCAGCCTCCGGTGCCGTCGGTGATGGCCGCCCACACCTCCTCCGGAGTGGCGTCGACCTCAAACTCGTAGACGATCTCGAATTCCTTGGACATGGCTGACTCCTGAGTACTACGGGATCTACTGGCTCTGTTGGTCCAGTTCCGGGGTGGACGGCTTCTTGACCGTGGGGTGGACGGCGACCACGATCCGGTGGTCGCGGCCCTCCTCCGCCCCATCGGCGTCGTACTTGCGGATGAGGGCGCTCACCCCGGCGGTCAGTTCCTGGATGAACGCGGCCCGGTCGGCGGCGGAGGCGAAGCGCACCTCGCCGTCGAGCGCGTAGGTCGCGAGCCGCTGGTGGGCCTTGGCCGCGCCGGTGATCAGCGAACCGACGTCCCGCACCAGCCGGGCGCCGAGCGCCAGCAGCCAGCGCGCGGAGAGCTGGTCGCGGAAGCGGTCCGGGTCCGGCTGCACGGCGGCGAGCGCGAGCGGCGAGATGACGTACGACGCGGCGGTCGCGCGCATCAGCCGCTCGGTGACATTGCCCTTGCGCCGCTCCCCCGCCAGCTCGACCAGGCCGTGCCGCTCCAGCGCCTTGAGGTGGTAGTTCACCTTCTGCCGGGGCAGCCCGACCTTGCCGGCCAGCATGGCGGCGGACGCGGGTCCCGCCCCCAGCTCGGCGAGCAGCCTGGCCCTTATGGGGTCCAGCGAGACGGCTGCGGCCTCGGGGTCCTCGATCACGGTGACGTCCAGCATGCGTCCACCGTCTCACCGAAAACTTTTTTTGTCCAGGGGAGTGAGATTGTCGGTGGAGGGCCTCCCCGATCAGTCGGGAACGAGGCCGACGGCGTGGTCGTAGCGGCTGACGGTGGTGCTCTTCAGTCCGGGCCAGGTCTGGACGCGTTCCCAGAGGGCGGTGGCCGAGCCGATGCCGTCGCCGGGCGCCGCGAGGGCTTCCAGGTGGGCCTGGGCGCTGGTCCACTCGGCGTAGTTGAGGACGCGGGTGCCGTCGGTGGAGAGGTGGAAGTGGGCGGCGATACCACCGGGGTGCGGCGCGGGCTCGTTCTCCAGCGCCTCGAACACCGCGTCCACCCAGGCCCGTTGACGGTCGGGGTCGGGTCCCTCGAACTCGACGTCGACGATCACGACACACCCCGGTTCCCGCCCGTTCCGGTCCGCCGGGCCGGCGCTGCGGTAGTGGCGGTAGCGGCCGAGGCCGAGTCGCTCGATGCCCGGCACGGCGGTGTCGATCTCGTCGACGCGCTCCTGGCGGCGGGTCCTGACGAAGGCCTCGTAGGCCTGCTCGCTCGTCCACTGCGAGTAGTGCAGCAGGGTGGAGGTGTCGTGCCCGGTGTAGAGGTGGTAGCCGAGGAGGTCGTCGGCGGGCCAGGGCCTGCGCTCCCAGGCGACGGCGACCGCCTCGACGGTCTGCCGCTGGCGCAGCGGTGTGCCGACGCGCCAGGTGCTGAAGAAGGGGGCGCCGACACGGGGGTCGGCGAGGTCGGGGTGCGCGTCGGTACGACGGGGCATGCGGGCCTCCGCTGATCGGTACGGGTGGGTACGCCGACCAGCCTTCAACCTCGACCAATGTTGAGGTCAAGACCCGGACTACTGCTGCGCCGTGCCTCCTTCCAGCCGCGCCAGCCGGCTCTGGAACCAGTCGAGCCGGGCCTGCAACAGGGCCGCCTCCGCGACGAGTTCGGGCACGCCGAGCCCCTCGGGCGGTCCGGGGTCGGCGTTCGCCGCCGCTCCGCCGCTCGCCGCCGCCACCCGCAGCCCGTCCCCGGCCAGCCGCGCGAACGCCGCGAGCGAGACGGACGTACGGCCCCGCACGCACCCCGCGCACGCGGCGGCGAGGGCTCGCCAACCCGGCCTGCCCCAGCCCGCGTCGGCGAGCGCGACGGCTCGGGCGCCGCAGGCGCAGGGGCCGACGGTGGCGGTGCGGACGCGCTGGCGGGCGTAGCGGAAGCCGCGTTCGAAGCGGATGTAGGGGCCGAGGACGGTGATGTCGAGGAGGACCGCCTCTCGGTGCTCGGCGGTGCACAACAGGGCTTCGGCAGCCGCCCGTTCGTGCACGCAGTGGAAGCCGCAGTCGCAGCGGCGCGCGGGTGCCCGGTGCCGCCGGCCGTAGACGCAGGACGCGTCGGCCACGACTCCGTACGGCAGCGCGCCGCCCAGCGACACACCGGTGAACCCGGCCCGGGTGCCGTCCTGGGACAGCACCGGGTGGGCGATCTTGAATCCGGTCGGCGGCTCCGTCGGGCGTTCCTCGGGGAGCCGCAGCCTCATCGGGCGGCCGGAACCTCTTCGGGCGCCTTCTCCTCCGTGAACTCCGCGATGCTCTCCGGGAGTTCGACTTCCTCGTGGCGAATCTGCGGCCGCTCCTCGGCGACTCCGGTGGCCAGTGCCTTGCCGAGCTTCATGACGCCTCCCGTGACCAGGGGGTGGATGAACGTCCCACGCCGGTGACCTTCCTGGCCATGGTGACCCATGAAGGGGCCAATTGGACATAGGGCCTTGGTCCGAGGGGCGCGACGCGGGGCGTTGGGGGGAGCTGCGGGGGTGCCCTGGTGTGCGGCGAGCTCGGCGAGGGAGGTCATGGTCACGCCGACCAGGGACTGGGCACCGCCCACCCCACCGCACCCATTCCGCAGCATCACTTATCAATACCCGGTAGGAAATTTAAGTGGAGCTTCAGTGTCGTTCTGCCGAGACTACTCCCATGACGAACGCCGCGACCGCCCATCCGTCCACCTCCCCGCCCCCTTTCGGCCGCGCCCTGTGCGCGATGATCACCCCCTTCACCGAGTCGGGGGCGCTCGACCTCGACGGGGCCCAACTCCTCGCCGCACGGCTGGTGTCGGAGGGGTGCGACGGGCTCGTGCTGTCCGGGACGACCGGCGAGTCGCCGACCACGTCGGACGCCGAGAAGGCGGCGCTCGTCACGGCCGTCCGCGAGGCCGTCGGCGACCGCGTCCCGCTCGTCCCGGGCGTGGGCACCTTCGACACCCGGCACACCGTGGAACTCGCCCTCCAGGCCGAAAAGGCGGGCGCGGACGGGGTGTTGGTGGTCTCGCCGTACTACAGCCGGCCCCCGCAGGACGCCCTGGAGGCCCACTTCCGGGAGGTCGCCGATGCCTCCGGACTGCCGGTCATGCTCTACGACATCCCGGGCCGCACCGGTACCCGTATCGAACCGGAGACCATGATCCGGCTCGCCGAGCATCCCCGGATCGTGGCGGTCAAGGACTGCTCCTACGACTTTCTCGGCACCCAAAAGGTGCTGGACCGGACCGACTTGGCGTACTACGCGGGCTGCGACGAACACATTCTGGCGCTGTACGCGGTGGGGGCCACGGGGTATGTGAGCACCGTCGCCAACGTCGTACCGGCCCAACTGCGCGCGATCCTCGACGCGTTCGAGGCGGGCGACACCCCCGTGTCCGCCCGCCTCCAGCAACGCGCCACGCCCCTCATCGAGTTGATGATGGCGGCGGGACTGCCCGGCACCGTCACCGTCAAGACGCTCCTCGACTCCCTGGGCCTGCCCGGTGGTTCGGTGCGGGCCCCGCTGCGGCCCGCCGGCCGCGAGGCGGCCCGTGAACTGCTGGCCGCGTACGAGGAGTTCGTGGCCGGCTGACCGTGCTCGTGCGCGGTCGTCACCGATCGGCGAAGACGGGTTCCCAGACGACCTTCTCGATGTCCTTGTACGTGCCGCTGAGGGGTACGACCTTGTCGCTGCCGATCGTGACCAGCACGAGCCGGGGCAGATACGGCTCCTCCAGGCTCGTGGTCCGCTCCCAGGCAATGAGCCGCCTGCCGTCGGCCCAGGCGAGCAGATGGCCGCCGCGGACCTTGGTGATCTCCTTTCCCGTGCGCGGATCACGGATCGAGGAGTACGACTTTCCGGGGGATCCACCCACCTCCTTCGTGAGACCGAGGGCGGCGAGAGTGCCGCTCGGGGACAGCCGCGCGTCGACGTCGGCCCGCAGGTACTTCTCGTTCGCGGGCGCGGCGATCTTGTTGCCGTCGAGGTCGTAGAACTGCTGGAGACCGTCCCGCTCCCCGATGATCCGCGAGTACACCTGCTCGCCGGTCCGGCTGAAGGCGAAGTCCTGACGACCGATGATCTCGCGGCCCGACTGGACGGCGCTCCACGAGCCGGCGCCGGAGGCCGTGCCGAGGACGTAGAAGCCGCTGCGGCTCGAATCCCTCGGCCCGATCCAGTCCAGAGCCCCGGTCTCCGCGTTGACCGCGGAGCGCGAGCGCACATCGGGGTTCGCGTCGTACGTCGTGGCGACGAGCTTGCCGCCGTCGCGCGAGAACTCGACACCGCCGACCCCGCGTTCGACCGGGATCCACCGCTCGACCTTCCCCGTCGTGAGGTCGAGGATGCCGATCCGGTGGGCGGGCAGACTCTGCTCCAGCACCGCGGCGGTGTGCAGTCCGGGCGCGACGGCGACGTAGGACCACTTGGTGGTCTTCTTGTACGTCTCCGTCCGCGGGTCGAGCAGCCAGTAGGTGCGGGTGGCGACTCCCTGACCGGGGGTCGTCGGCACGATCCGCTCCGTGTGGTACGCGGCGAGCGCCGTCCGGCCGGCCGCGATCAGGTCGTGCGGCGGCCACTGGTCGGGGTGCGTCACGGTCCCGTCGATCACCTCAGCGGGACGTACGTCGGTCCGGCCCGAGTCCAGCAGCGGCACGGTCACCGCGACCGCGACCACGGCGGCCGTGGCGGCGGCCACGGACACGAGCCGGCGGACACGGCGACGGCGGGCGGCCAGCACCCGGTCGGCGAAACCCGTTGCGGGCGACGTCTGCCGGGAGGCCTGCTCGCGCAGGGAGTCGCGCACCAGTTCCTCGATGTTCATGGACGCACCTCCGCGGGCGAGAAGTCACGGGACGGCAGTTCCTCGGCGCCGGCCCGGCCGAGGGCGGCCAACTCCGGTGCGAGCACGCGCAGTCGGGCCAGGGAACGGTGGGCGGTGGAGCGTACGGTGCCGACGGAGCAGCCGAGGAGGCGGGCCACGTCGGCCTCGGGCAGGTCCTCGAAGTAGCGCAGCACGAGCACGGTGCGCTGGCGGGCGGTGAGCCTGGACAGCGCCTCGCGCATCACCAGGCGCAGTTCGGCCGCCGACGCGGCGTCCGGTGCCGCGGCGGCCTCGGGCGGTTCGGCGACACTGACCTCGCGTCTGCGCCATTTCAGCCGCCAGCGGCTGACCTGCTGGCGGTAGAGGATCCGCCGTACATAGGCCTCGGGTTCGTCGATCCGCTGCCACCGTCCGGCGGCCTTGACCAGAGCGTTCTGCAACAGGTCCTCACCGGCGTGCCGATCTCCCCCGCAGAGCAGCACGGCCGTCTTCAGCAGGGTCGACGACCTGCTGTCCACGAAGTCCCGGAAACTCTCCAGCCCTTCGGCATTCATCGTCACCTTCTCTTCCCCGGCGGTGCCCGCGCGCCGCCCCTGTACTCCTGGTGACGCTCGCGGGGATGCGTCGCTATGCCTGCCGTCCCGAGAAAATTCAGCCCGGCTCCCCGACCGCTCGCCTACGGTGACCGTATGAGCCGCCGCCCCCTGCTGTTCCTCGACGTCGACGGCCCCCTCAATCCGTACGCCGCTCAGCGCGAGCGCCGCCCGGAGGGCTGTACGACGATCAGGGCCGCCGTACGGCCGGGCCGTCCGCTCCGGGTCTGGCTGAAACCCGCACACGGACCGGCACTTCTCCCTCTCGGCTACGACCTGTGCTGGGCGACCACGTGGATGGCTGCCGCGAACCGCTGGATAGGCCCGGTCGTCGGGCTGCCCGAGCTGCCGTACGTCGACTTCGGCGACGCGCTGTCCGCCGAGCGGCCCGACGGGGTGCACTGGAAGACGGAGACGATCGTGGCGTACGCCGAGGGCCGCCCGTTCGCGTGGGTGGACGACGAACAGAGCGCGCTGGACGGCGACTTCGTGAACGACCACCATCCGGGCCCGGCGCTGCTGCACCATGTGAATCCCCGACTCGGGCTGCGCGAGGTGGACTTCACGGCGCTGGCGGGGTTCGCGGCGACCGCAGGGACATGAACGAGCGCCCTCCCGGTCCCCGGAAAGGCGCTCGACCCACGTCACGGCACCGCTAGTTGTGGCTGTGCAGGATCTCGTTCAGACCGCCCCAGACCGCGTTGTTCGGGCGGGCCTCGACCGTGCCGGTGACCGAGTTGCGGCGGAAGAGGATGTTGGAGGCGCCGGAGAGTTCGCGGGCCTTGACGATCTGGCCGTCGGGCATCGTGACGCGGGTGCCGGCGGTGACGTAGAGGCCGGCCTCCACGACGCATTCGTCGCCGAGCGCGATGCCGACGCCGGCCTCGGCGCCGATCAGGCAGCGCTCGCCGATGGTGATGCGGACGTTGCCGCCGCCGGACAGCGTGCCCATGGTGGAGGCGCCGCCGCCGATGTCCGAGCCGTCGCCGACCACGACACCGGCGGAGATCCGGCCCTCGACCATCGACGTGCCGAGCGTGCCGGCGTTGAAGTTGACGAAGCCCTCGTGCATGACCGTCGTGCCCTCGGCGAGGTGCGCGCCCAGGCGGACCCGGTCGGCGTCGGCGATCCGGACGCCCTTCGGGGCCACGTAGTCCGTCATGCGCGGGAACTTGTCGATGGACGTCACCTGGAGGTGCAGGCCCTCGGCGCGGGCGTTCAGCCGGACCTTCTCGACCTCGTCCACGGCGACCGGGCCGAGCGAGGTCCAGGCGACGTTGGCGAGGAAGCCGAACATGCCGTCCAGGCTCTGGCCGTGCGGCTTGACCAGGCGGTGCGAGAGGAGGTGCAGGCGCAGATAGACGTCGTGCGCGTCGAGCGGCTTGTCGTCGAGGGAGGCGATGACCGTGCGGACCGCGATCACCTCGACGCCCCGGCGGGCGTCGGGACCGATCGCCTTCGCCGCACCCTCGCCGAGCAGTTCCACGGCGCGCTCGGCGGACAGCCGCTCGGTACCGGCGGGGCCGGGTTCGGCGGACAGTTCGGGCGCGGGGAACCAGGTGTCGAGGACGGTTCCGTCGGCGGTGACGGTGGCGAGGCCGGCGGCAACGGCGCCGGTGGTGCGAGGTGCGGTCGTGTCGGTCATGAGGGAAACCTAACCTGGAGGGGGCGGCGGGGACCAACTCGTCCACGGGGCGTCTCAGGGAACGACACGCACGGGGCCGCGGCACGGTCAGCGGGAGCGGCTGACGGGGCGTACGCGGGGCGCGGGTCGTCCGGGGCGCGGGTAAAGCCGGTTACGGGAGGCGGGTCGGGGCGCGGGCCGCGGTATATCGCGGCAACGGGTCACGGGTCACCCGCATGTCTCAGGCCGACGGCCGCGGGTCGCCGTGCGGCGGTCACCGATCGCCACGCCGAGGTCTCGGGCCGACAGCCGCAGGTCACCGCGCGAGGGCCACCAACCACCAGTCGCCGTGCGCCCGTCACCCGTCACCCGTCAGGGAATCACCCGCCCCAACACCTCCCGCGCATACGCCTCGTCGTACACCGCGTCCGTCAGCAGCACCTGGAGACAGATCCCGTCCATCAGCGCGACCAGCGCCCGCGCGGTCACCGGGTCCGTCCGGCGGGACAGGCGGTCGGCGAGGTCGCGGGCCCACTCGTCGGCGACGGGGCGCAGGACAGGGCGGCGCAGGGCGGCGAGATACAGCTCGTACTCCAGCTCGACGCCCGTGCGGTCGCCCGCGAGCCACTCGCCCATCCAGCCGGCCAGTTCCGCGGCCAGGTCGGTGCGCGGGTCCTCCAGGCCGCCGCGCGCGGCGATCACCTTGGCGAAGCCCTCGTTGGCCTGGCGCAGTGCCGCGACCATCAGTTCGTCGAGGGTCGTGAAGTGGTACGTCGTCGAGCCGAGCGGGACATCGGCCTCGGCGGCGACGGAGCGGTGGCTGAGGCCGGCGATGCCCTTCTCCCCGACCACCCGGATCGCCGCGTCGATGATCCGCTGGCGCCGCTCGGGGTCGTAGCGCCGGGCCATCAGTGCGCGCCGCCCAGGTTGAGGACGACCACCCCGATGATGATCAGCGCGATACCGGCGGCCTTCGCCAAGGTCATCCCCTCACCCAGGAACACCGTCCCGATGCCCACGACGGCGGCGGTGCCGAGGCCGGCCCAGATCGCGTAGGCCGTACCGACCGACATGGACTTCAGGGTCTGCGCGAGCAGGGCGAAGGAGAGCACATATCCGACGACCGTGAGGACCGACGGCCACAGCCGGCTGAAGCCGTGGCTGAACTTCATGGCGGTGGTGCCGCCCACCTCCGCGGCGATCGCCGTGAGGAGCATCAGGAATCCCATGTGTACGAGTGTACATAACGCAGGGCGGAGCGGTCGGCCCATGACGGCGGCGTCTCTTCGACCAGGTGCGGGCCTCGCCCCAGCAGCCCTGTTCCACATGGAGTTGATAAAAGTGCACGAGGAATGAGAGGTGACGTCCCATACGTCGCACGCCGACCTCGGAACTCGTAGAAACCGCTCACTGAAACGGCTGCTCACAGCCCTCTCGCTCCACTACTGTTTCACCGTTCACTCACCTGGTTTTCACGGCCACGGCCGTCGCCATGGGCGCCGCTGGAGGAACAGCGCATGCCAGACAACACATCCCAGCACCCTCCCCCGCACCCCACCTCATGGGAGAACGGCTGGACCCCCGACAGCTCCCGGGCCCCCGGAACCCGCCGGCTCTGGCTGGCCGGGGCGCTCGCCCTCACCACGATCGCCGTGTGTGCCACGGCGATCGTCGTCACGGACAAGCAATCTGACGACCCGCCACGCACCAAGGCGGCGACGGACCCGTCGTCGATCGGAGCGGACGGTCCCGGGCTGCTCTCGTTCGCCTCGCCGTCGAAGAAGGACACGCCCACGCCCGACGCGCGCACACCGGGCTCCACGAAGTCGCCCTCCGCGTCGGCCACCGACGCGGAGCACAGCTCCACGCCCTCCGCGGAGACGCCCGCGCCGTCCAAGTCGGCGTCGTCCCACGGCGGTTCGTCCTCGTCGGGCTCGGGGGGATCGTCCGGGTCGGGCGGCTCGTCGAGTTCCTCGTCCGCCTGGAAGTCGGTCCGTTCGGTCAACTACCCGGACCGGTACTGGCAGGTGAGCGGCGACTACGTGAAGCTCAACCCGGCCGGTTCCACCGCGGCCCGCCGCGCCTCGACCTTCAAATTGGTCAAGGGCCTGGCCAAGAGCTCCTGTTACTCGTTCACGACGGCCGACGGCAGCTATCTCCGCCACCGCAACTTCATCCTCCGCGCGGAACGCAACGACGGCTCGTCCCTCTTCAGGCAGGACGCCACCTTCTGCCCCCGCGCGTCGCCCTACTCGGGCGCGGTGATGCTGGAGTCGGTCAACTACCCGGGCCGCTTCCTGCGCCACCAGAACTTCCAGCTCAAGCTGGACCAGTACCAGAACAGCAGCCAGTACTGGGCGGACTCGGCGTTCCAGCTGGTGGCGGGGCTCAACTAAGGCCCCTGGACGGTCACTTCACGAAGGCGACCAGCGAGGCCTTGGGCCGTAGTACGCAGAACTCGTTGCCCTCCGGGTCGGCGAGGACCACCCAGCCCACGGCCTCGCTCTGTCCGATGTCGACCCGCCGCGCGCCGAGGGCGAGGATCCGCTCGACCTCGGCCGCCTGGTCGTCGGGAGCGAGGTCGAAGTGCAGCCGGTTCTTGGCCCTCTTCGGCTCGCTCACCGGCATGAAGCAGATGCCGGTCTCCGCGAACTCCCCCGGCCCGATGACGACTTCGCGTTCCTTCTCGGACAGGATCCGCCAGTCCAGCACCCCGCACCAGAAGCGGGCGAGACCCGGGAGATCGTGCGCGTCGATGACTACGTGATGCAGCGAAACGGCCATACCCGAAAGGTATGGCCGTTTCCGGTGAGCCTGGAAGAACCCAAGGGCTCAGACGTTGAAGCCCAGCGCGCGGAGCTGCTCGCGGCCGTCGTCCGTGATCTTGTCCGGGCCCCACGGCGGCATCCAGACCCAGTTGATACGGAGCTCGTTGACGAGGCCGTCCGTGGCGGACTTGGCCTGGTCCTCGATGACATCCGTCAGCGGGCAGGCCGCCGAGGTCAGCGTCATGTCGATGGTCGCGATGTTCGCGTCGTCGATGTGCACGCCGTAGATGAGGCCGAGGTTGACGACGTCGATGCCCAGTTCGGGGTCGACGACATCGAGCAGGGCCTCACGGACCTCCTCCTCGGAGGCGGGCTTGATCTCCATGGTCTCGGTGTCGCTCATGCCGTCTTCCTTTCCGCGTCGGCGTCGGCTCCGCCCAGGGCCTGGGCCGTCGCGTCCTTCCACGCCATCCAGCTGAGGAGGGCGCACTTCACCCGTGCCGGGTACTTGGAGACACCGGCGAACGCGACCGCGTCCTCCAGCACCTCTTCCATGTCGTCGTCGGGCTCGATGCGGCCCTTGGACTGCATCAGCTCCAGGAAGGTCTCCTGGATCTTCTGCGCCTCGGACAGCTCCTTGCCGACGAGGAGGTCGTTCAGTACGGAGGCCGAGGCCTGGCTGATGGAGCAGCCCTGACCCTCGTAGGAGATGTCGGTGATCTGCTCGCCGTCGTACTTCACGCGCATCGTGATCTCGTCGCCGCACGTCGGGTTGACGTGGTGCACCTCGGCGTCGCCATCCCGCAAGCCCCGCCCGTGCGGGTGCTTGTAGTGGTCCAGGATGACTTCCTGGTACATCGAATCAAGCTTCACGGTCTCAGCTCACGTCCCTTAACCGAAGAAGTTCCGTACGTGCTCCAAGCCGTCGACCAGTGCGTCGATCTCGGCCGGCGTGGAGTACAGATAGAACGACGCTCGCGTGGTCGCAGGAATTCCGTAGCGCAGGCAGACGGGCCGTGCGCAGTGGTGTCCGACCCGGACCGCGATGCCCTCCTCGTCGAGGACCTGGCCCACGTCGTGCGGGTGGATGTCGCCGAGCGTGAAGGAGATCGCCGCGCCCCGGTCCTCGGCCGTGGTGGGGCCGATGATCCTCAGGTCGGGGACGTCCAGCAGGCGCTTGACCGCGTACTCGGTCAGCGCGTGCTCATGGGCGAGGATCCTGTCCATGCCGATCGCCGACAGATAGTCGATCGCCGCGCCGAGACCGACCGCCTGGGCGATCGGCGGGGTGCCCGCCTCGAACTTGTGCGGGGCGGGGGCGTACGTCGACGAGTGCATCGACACGGTCTCGATCATCTCACCGCCGCCGAGGAACGGCGGGAGGTCCTCAAGGAGCTCCTGGCGGCCCCAGAGGACGCCGATGCCGGTCGGGCCGCACATCTTGTGGCCGGTGAAGGCCACGAAGTCGGCCTGGAGCGCCTGGACGTCCAGCGGCATGTGCGGAGCGGCCTGCGAGGCGTCGATCAGGACCAGGGCCCCGACCTCCTGCGCACGGCGCACGATCTTCTCGACCGGGTTGACCGTACCGAGGATGTTGGAGACCAGCACGAAGGAGACGATCTTCGTCTTCTCGGTGATGACCTCGTCTATGTTCGACAGGTCCAGCCGGCCGTCGTCCGTGAGGCCGAACCACTTCAGCTTCGCGCCCGTGCGCTGCGAGAGCAGCTGCCACGGCACGATGTTGGAGTGGTGCTCCATCTCCGTGATGACGATCTCGGTCTCGTGGTCCACGCGGTAGGGCTCGTCGGCCCAGCCCAGCATGTTCGCCACGAGGTTGAGCGACTCCGAGGCGTTCTTGGTGAAGATCACCTCGTCGCGGGAGGGCGCGTTGATGAACGCGGCGACCTTGTCCCGCGCGCCCTCGTACAGCGCCGTGGCCTCCTCGGCGAGCACATGCACACCGCGGTGGACGTTGGCGTTGTAGCGCTCGTAGTACTCGTTCAGGGCGTCGAGCACCTGGCGCGGCTTCTGCGAGGTCGCCGCGTTGTCCAGGTACACGAGCTTCTTACCGTCGTGGACCGTACGGTCCAGGATGGGGAAGTCCTTGCGGATCGCCTCTGTGTCGAGGAGGCCCGGCAACTGCGTCACGCTGATACGCCACCCTTCGCGGTGTAGGCCTCGTAGCCCTCGTTCTCCAGCTTGTCCGCGAGCTCGGCGCCGCCGGACTCGACGATCCGGCCGCCGGAGAAGACGTGCACGAAGTCGGGCTTGATGTAGCGCAGGATGCGCGTGTAGTGCGTGATCAGCAGCGTGCCGACCTCACCGGTCTCGCGGACCCGGTTGACGCCCTCGGAGACGACGCGCAGGGCGTCGACGTCCAGGCCGGAGTCGGTCTCGTCGAGGATCGCGATCTTCGGCTTGAGCAGCTCCAGCTGAAGGATCTCGTGGCGCTTCTTCTCACCGCCGGAGAAGCCCTCGTTGACGTTGCGCTCGGCGAACGCGGGGTCCATGGAGAGGCGCTCCATGGTCTCCCGGACCTCCTTCACCCAGGTACGCAGCTTCGGCGCCTCACCGCGGATGGCGGTGGCGGACGTACGAAGGAAGTTGGAGACGGAGACACCGGGGACCTCGACCGGGTACTGCATCGCGAGGAACAGGCCGGCGCGGGCGCGCTCGTCGACGGACATCTCCAGGACGTCCTCGCCGTCGAGGGTGACGGTGCCGCCGGTGATCGTGTACTTGGGGTGGCCCGCGAGCGAGTAGGCGAGGGTCGACTTGCCGGAGCCGTTCGGGCCCATGATGGCGTGGGTCTCGCCCTGCTTCACGGTGAGGTCGACGCCCTTGAGGATCTCCTTCGTGGCGTTGTCGGCCTCGACGGTGACGTGCAGGTCGTGGATTTCAAGCGTTGCCATGGGTTCCTCAGGACTCCTGGGTGAGGGAGACGAGCACGTCGTCCCCTTCGATCTTTACGGGGTATACGGGTACGGGGCGCGTGGCGGGGAGGCCGGACGGCTTGCCGGTGCGCAGGTCGAACGCGGAGCCGTGCAGCCAGCACTCGATCTGGCAGTCCTCGACCTCGCCCTCGGAGAGCGAGACGTTGGCGTGCGAGCAGATGTCGTTGATCGCGAACACCTCCCCCTCGGTCTTCACGACCGAGACCGGCGTGCCGTCGAGTTCCACCCGCTTCGGGGTGTCCTCCTCCAGCTCGCTCAGCGCGCAGGCGCGCAGGAAGGCCGACATCAGACGGATGCCTCCAGCTCCGCGTCGATCTTCTCCAGCAGCCGCTCCTGGATGTCGGCGACACCGATCTGCTGGACCAGTTCGGCGAAGAAGCCGCGGACCACCAGACGTCGGGCGTCGTCGGCGGGGATGCCGCGGGCCATCAGGTAGAAGAGCTGCTCGTCGTCGAAGCGGCCGGTCGCGGAGGCGTGTCCGGCGCCGACGATCTCGCCGGTCTCGATCTCCAGGTTCGGAACGGAGTCGACACGGGCGCCGTCGGTCAGAACCAGGTTGCGGTTCATCTCGTAGGTGTCGGTGCCCTCGGCCTTGGCCTCGATCAGCACGTCACCGATCCACACCGCGTGGGCGCCCTCACCCTGGAGCGCGCCCTTGTAGATGGCGTTGGACTTGCAGTGCGGGACGTTGTGGTCGACCAGGAGGCGGTGCTCCTGGTGCTGGCCGGCGTCCGTGAAGTACAGGCCGAACAGCTCGGCCTCGCCGCCGGGGCCCGCGTAGGACACGCGCGGGTGCAGTCGTACGAGGTCGCCACCGAAGGTGACGACGAACGACTTGAACGTGGCGTCCCGGCCGATCAGCGCGTTGTGCTGGCCGACGTGCACGGCCTTGTCGTCCCAGTCCTGGACGGAGACGACGGTCAGCTTGGCGCCGTCGCCGACGATGTAGTCGACGTTGGCGGCGAGGACCGCGTCACCGGTGTGGTCGATGACGACGACGGCCTCGGCGAAGGCTCCCAGTTCGACGACCTGGTGGCCGTAGGCGACCCCGCCCTCGCCGTGCACGACGATGCGGATCGGCTCGGTCAGGACCGTGTCCTTGGGGACGGTGACGACCGAGGCCTTCTCGAAGGACGAGTAGGCCTGCGCGGCCACGCGGTCCACCGGGGTGCCGGCCTTGCCGAGCCGCGCGTCGTCACGGCCGACGGTCTCCACGACGACCCCGTCAGGGGTGCCGATGGCGACCTTCACGCCGTCGCCGGTGGCGACCGCGGTGCCGTCGTGCAGCCCGCGCAGGCGCTCCAGCGGGGTGAACCGCCACTCCTCCTCGCGGCCGTGGGGGACCGGGAAGTCCGCCACGTCGAAGGAGGGGGGCGCACTCATGCGCGTGGCGACGGTCGACTCGGCGGCCACCGCGATCTGGCCGGCGGTCGTGCTGCCCACCGGGATGTTCTGAGCCTCAGCCATGGCTGTCGGTCTGCTCTCTTTCCTGCGTCAGGTTTCGCTTGCTGCTCTGCGGACGACCGGTCTTAACCGACCGAACCTTCCATCTGCAGCTCGATCAGCCGGTTGAGTTCGAGGGCGTACTCCATCGGCAGCTCCTTGGCGATCGGCTCGACGAAGCCGCGCACGATCATCGCCATCGCCTCGAACTCGGTCAGACCGCGGCTCATCAGGTAGAAGAGCTGGTCCTCGGAGACCTTGGAGACGGTCGCCTCGTGGCCCATGGACACGTCGTCCTCGCGGACGTCCACGTACGGGTACGTGTCCGAGCGGGAGATGGTGTCGACGAGCAGCGCGTCGCACAGCACGTTCGACTTGGAGCCGTGGGCGCCCTCGCCGATCTCGACGAGACCGCGGTAGGACGTACGACCGCCACCACGCGCCACGGACTTCGACACGATGTTGGAGGAGGTGTTCGGCGCCATGTGGACCATCTTGGAGCCGGCGTCCTGGTGCTGGCCCTCGCCCGCGAAGGCGATGGAGAGGGTCTCGCCCTTGGCGTGCTCGCCCATCAGGTAGACGGCCGGGTACTTCATCGTCACCTTGGAGCCGATGTTGCCGTCGATCCACTCCATGGTCGCGCCCTCGTAGGCGACGGCGCGCTTGGTGACCAGGTTGTAGACGTTGTTCGACCAGTTCTGGATGGTCGTGTAACGGCAGCGGGCGTTCTTCTTGACGATGATCTCGACGACCGCGCTGTGCAGCGAGTCCGACTTGTAGATCGGCGCCGTACAGCCCTCGACGTAGTGCACATAGGCACCCTCGTCGACGATGATCAGGGTCCGCTCGAACTGGCCCATGTTCTCCGTGTTGATGCGGAAGTAGGCCTGGAGCGGGATCTCGACGTGCACGCCCTTGGGGACGTAGATGAAGGAACCGCCGGACCACACGGCCGTGTTGAGCGACGCGAACTTGTTGTCGCCGACCGGGATGACGGTGCCGAAGTACTCCTTGAAGAGCTCCGGGTGCTCCTTCAGCGCGGTGTCGGTGTCGAGGAAGATGACGCCCTGCTCCTCCAGGTCCTCACGGATCTGGTGGTAGACGACCTCGGACTCGTACTGGGCCGCGACACCGGCGACGAGGCGCTGCTTCTCCGCCTCGGGGATGCCGAGCTTGTCGTACGTGTTCTTGATGTCCTCGGGCAGGTCCTCCCAGGACTCCGCCTGCTTCTCCGTGGAGCGCACGAAGTACTTGATGTTGTCGAAGTCGATGCCGGAGAGGTCGGAGCCCCAGTTCGGCATGGGCTTCTTCTCGAACAGGCGCAGGCCCTTGAGGCGGAGCTTGGTCATCCACTCCGGCTCGCTCTTCTTGCCGGAGATGTCCCGGACGACGTCCTCGTTGATGCCGCGCTTGGCGGAGGCACCGGCCACGTCGGAGTCGGCCCAGCCGTATTCGTACGTACCCAGACCCTCGAGCTCGGGGTGGGCAGTCTCCTCGATGGGGAGCGTCATGCGGGGTTCCTCCCGGCGGTACTTGCAGATGCGTTATTTGTGGTCTTGGGGATAAACGTGGTGCACACACCGTCGCCGTGGGCGATGGTCGCCAGTCGCTGGACATGGGTGCCGAGCAGCTGGGAGAAGAGCTCTGTCTCCGCCTCGCACAGTTGCGGGAACTGCTCGGCGACATGGGCGACCGGGCAGTGGTGCTGGCAGAGCTGCTCACCGACCGGTGCGCTACGCGCCGTAGCAGCGTACCCGTCCGCACTCAGGGCCTTGGCCAGCGCTTCCGCGCGATCCTCGGGGGCGGCGGCCTCGACGACCTTGCGGTAGGCGATGGCCTGGGCGGCCATGCGGTCGCGGGCGAAGGCGACGATCGCCTCGTCCCCGCCGCTGTGCGTGGCGATCCAGCGCAGCGCGTCGGCGGCGAGCTTGTCGTAGGACTGGTCGAAGGCGTCCCGGCCGCAGTCGGTCAGGGCGAACACCTTGGCGGGGCGGCCGCGCGTGCGCGCTCCGTAGACCCGCTGCTCACGTGCTTCCACGACATCGTCGGCGACGAGTGCGTCGAGATGACGGCGTACGGCGGCCTGGGTCAGCCCCAGCCGGCCGGCGAGGTCGGCCACGGTCGACGGGCCGTGGTCCAGGATGGAGCGCGCGACACGGTTGCGGGTGGACCGCTCACCGGTCGCGAGTTCCTCCTGCGGAGCCTCGCCAACGTTTTTCACAACGCCATTGTTGCGTAATTCCTCAGAGGCAGGCAACCCGCGTCCCGGCCACCCGGCGGTGCGGTGCGTCACTTAGGTATACCTAATCTGACCTGCGGAAACGATCTTTGATCGATCGATCGGGTGGCGCTGCCGACCCCCTTCCGGGAGACTCCACGACCATGCCCACACCCCCTCCCACCGGCCCACTTGTCACCCGGGACAGCCTCTCCGCAGACCTGCGCGAGGTGGGCGTGCGCCCCGGCGAGATCCTCCTCGCACACACCTCCCTGAGCTCCCTCGGATGGGTCTGCGGAGGCGCCGTGGCGGTGGTCGAAGGAATTCTCGACGCCGTCGGTCCGGACGGCACCCTGGTGGTCCCCACCCAGACGGGCGACCTCTCGGACCCGGCCCACTGGGGAAACCCGCCGGTCCCCCGCGAATGGTGGGACACCATCCGCACCTCCATGCCGTCCTACGACCCCCTGATCACGCCCTCGCTCGGTGTGGGCGTCGTCCCGGAGACCGTGCGCACCTGGCCCGGGGCCCGGCGCTCCGCGCACCCGCAGACCTCCTTCGCGGCGATCGGCCCGCACGCCGCCGAGATCCTCGACGGCCACGCCACCGACTGCCGGCTCGGCGAGCGCAGTCCGCTGGCCAGGCTGGAGGGCCTCCACGCGCGCGTGCTGCTGCTCGGCGCGGGCTACGACGCCTGCACGAGCTTCCATCTCGCCGAGTACCGCGTCCCGTCCCCGCTGGTCACGCTCGGCCGCCCCGGCCCGGACGGCTGGGAGACGGTGACCGAGGTGTCGATCTCCTCCGACCGCTTCGACGAACTGGGCCACGACTTCGAACGGGACCGTCCCGTCGTCCGCGGAAAGGCGGGCGCGGCCGACGTGCGGCTGTTCCCGGTGGGCGACGCCGTGGCCTACGCCGAGCGGTGGCTGCCCCTGCACCGCCCCCGTGAGGAGGAGATCCTGCACCCGCCCGCCTGACCGGCAGATCGCGTACCTAGACTCGGGCCCATGCGAAGCGAGCCCGTGCTCCAGGTCCAGGCCCTGGTGAAGCGGTACGGCACGAAGACCGCGGTGAACGGCCTCGACCTGGTGGCCGAAGCGGGTGTCACCGCGGTGCTGGGCCCCAACGGGGCGGGCAAGACGACCACGGTCGAGAGCTGCGAGGGGTACCGGAAGCCGGACTCCGGCACGGTGCGCGTCCTGGGCCTCGACCCGGTCCGCGAGTCCGCCGCGCTGCGCCCCAGAATCGGTGTGATGCTCCAGTCCGGCGGCGTCTACTCGGGCGCCCGCGCCGACGAGATGCTCCGCCATGTGGCCAAGCTGCACGCGCACCCGCTGGACGTGGACGCGCTCATCGAGCGCCTGGGGCTCGGCAGTTGCGGCCGCACGACGTACCGGCGGCTGTCCGGCGGCCAGCAGCAGCGCCTCGCGCTCGCGATGGCCGTCGTGGGCCGCCCCGAACTGGTCTTCCTGGACGAGCCGACCGCGGGCCTCGACCCGCAGGCCCGCCGCGCGACCTGGGACCTCGTCCGCGACCTCCGCGCGGACGGCGTCTCCGTCATCCTCACGACCCACCACATGGACGAGGCCGAGCAGCTCGCCGACGACGTCGCGATCATCGACGCCGGCAAGGTCATCGCACACGGCTCCCCCGAGGAGCTGTGCCGTGGCGGGGCCGAGAACACCCTCCGCTTCACCGGCCGCCCCGGCCTCGACGTCGGCTCCCTGCTGAAGGCCCTCCCGGCCGACTCCACGGCCGCCGAACTGACCCCGGGCTCCTACCGCGTCGGCGGCAAGGTCGACCCGCAGCTGCTCGCCACGGTCACCTCGTGGTGCGCGCAGCACGGGGTGATGCCGGAGAAGATCTCGGTCGAACGGCACACCCTGGAAGACGTGTTTCTTGAGCTCACCGGCAAGGAGCTGCGCTCGTGACGACGACTGCCCCTGGGACCTACACCCCGGCACCGGGAGCGGCCTCCCTCCCCCGCATGATCGCGGCCCAGGCGGCCCTCGAAACGAAGATGCTCCTACGGAACGGCGAGCAACTCCTCCTCACGGTGGTCATCCCGACCCTCCTGCTGGTCCTCTTCAGCTCGGTGGACATCGTCGACACCGGCAAGGGCAAGTCCGTCGACTTCCTCACCCCCGGCATCCTGGCCCTCGCCGTCATGTCGACGGCGTTCACCGGCCAGGCCATCGCGACGGGCTTCGAGCGCCGCTACGGCGTCCTGAAGCGCCTCGCGTCCTCCCCGCTCCCCCGCTGGGGCCTGATGACCGCGAAGACGGCGTCGGTCCTGGTCACGGAGATCCTCCAGATCATCCTGCTGACGGCGATCGCGTTCGCGCTGGGCTGGTCCCCGCACGGCAACCCGTTCGCGGTGTTCCTGCTCCTGATCCTGGGCACGGCGGCCTTCTCGGGCCTCGGCCTCCTGATGGCGGGCACGCTGAAGGCGGAGGCGACGCTGGCCGCGGCGAACCTGGTGTTCCTGCTGCTGCTGGTCGGCGGCGGGGTGATCGTGCCGATGGACAAGTACCCGGCGGGGGTGCAGGACGTGCTCGGCCTGCTGCCCATCTCCGCTCTGTCGGACGGATTGCGGGACGTGCTGCAGCACGGGGCCGGAATGCCGTGGGGGGACCTGGGGATCCTGGGGGTCTGGGCGGTTGTGGGGCTGGCGGCGGCGGGGGCGTTCTTCCGCTGGGAGTAGGCCGGTGCCGGACCCTCGTGAAAGCGTGCACAAGCACCCCCCTACGATGGACCCCGTGCCCAACCTGACCCACGCCGACGCCGTAGCCGCCGTGCGCAACCCCCTCGCCTTCATCGCCGCGCGCTGGACCCCGGATCCCCGGACGGTTCAGCGGGCGGCTCTCGCCGCGCTCGTGATGTCGGTGGTCATCGTGGTCACCGGCGGTGCCGTGCGGCTGACGGGGTCGGGGCTCGGCTGCCCGACCTGGCCCAAGTGCACGGACGACTCGCTGACCACGACGAGCGCGATGGGCTTCCACGGTGCCATCGAGTTCGGCAACCGGATGCTGACGTACGTGCTGTGTGCCGCCGTCGGCTGGGCGATCATCGCCGCGCGCTCGGAGAAGCCGTACCGCCGCGCCCTCACCCGGCTGGGCTGGGCGCAGTTCTGGATCGTGATGAGCAACGCGGTTCTCGGCGGGATCGTGGTGCTGGTAGGCCTCAACCCGTACACGGTCGCGGCCCACTTCCTGCTCTCCTCGGCGCTGATCGCGGTCGCCACGCTGATGTGGCAGCGCAGCCGGGAGGGCGACGGCGAGCCCGAGGCGCTGGTCGGCAAGGCCGTGCAGCAGCTGGTGTGGTTCCTGGTCACCGCCTCCGTGCTGCTGATCGCGGTCGGGACGGTGGTGACCGGCGCGGGCCCGCACGCGGGTGACTCCAAGGAGGTCGAGCGGATCCCGATCGACTGGGAGACGGTCGCCAAGCTGCACGCGGTGCTCGCCTGGATCGTGGTCACGCTGACGTTCGCCCTGTGGTTCGTCCTCAAGGCGGTCGACGCCCCCAAGGGGCCCCTGGACCGCACCCGCGAGCTGTTCCTGATCCTGCTCTCCCAGGGCGTCGTCGGTTACGTCCAGTACTTCACGAACCTCCCCGAGGCCCTGGTCGCCGTCCACATGCTCGGCTCCTGCCTGGTGTGGATCGGGGTGCTGCGGGTGCTGCTGTCGCTGCGCGAGCGGCCGGCGGTCGTGGCGGACCTGCCGGGACCGTCGGTGGAGCAGACGCTGCCCACGCGCGCGTGAGTCACCCGTAGCGGGTGACCAACTCGTCGATCGCCGGGCCGAGATAGGCCCGCGTCAGCTTCGCCCGGCGGTCGGGCCAGTCGCCCTCTCCGGAGCGGGACGAGGGCGGTGCCGGATCGTCGTAACGCCGCCGCACGACGTCCTCCACGACCTCCGCCGGGGCCCCGAGGCCGGGCAGTACGTCGAGGGCCTCGCGCTTGGTGATGAGCCGGCCCTCCCGTCGGGTGACGGTCGCGCGGGCGAAGGTGGTGAGGCCCACGTCGACCCAGATGTCCTGGAGCCAGAGCAGCGGCTTGTCCACGGCCGGGCGCCAGTACTCCCGCTGGTCGCGTACGACGAACTCGGCCAGTTCCTGGTCCGTCACCGCCGGCAGCAACTGCTTCGGTGATCCGCCCTGCAACACCCGCCCGAACTCGTGCAGTTCACGCCGGGTGACGGGCGTGACCGGGCGGCGGGTGACGTGGTCGTGGGCCCAGGTCAGGTGGCGCTGGTTCGGGGCGTCCTGGGTGCCGGGGGCTAGGTAGCTGCAGTGCAGGTGGGTGGCGAGGGGGTCGGTGCGCAACCCCCGGTGCAGGGAGACGAGTCGGCGGGCGGTGCTCGGCTTGAGGGGATGGTCCAGGATGGCTATCAGGTCCAGGTCGCTGCGCCCCTCCTGGTAGTCGCCCCCGGCGAGCGAACCGTGGGCCCACACGGCGACGGGCTTCATAGGCGCCAGTTCGTTCAGGAAGCGGTCGAGCAACGCGTCGGTCGGCATTGGCCCAGTCTGTACAGCTCACTCCAGCCCGTACACCCGTTTCGCGTTGCCGACCGCGATCAGTCCCGCGACCCGCTGCGCGTCGGCCAGTGACCAGGCCCCCTCGGCGACCCAGTTGCCGAGCACCCGCCCGAGCGCCTCGCGGAACAACCGGGCGCCCACGACGTGCAGTTCGGGCAGCCCGTGGGCCCCGCTGGAGAACAGGATCTTGCCGAAGGGGGCCAGCTCCAGGATCTCGGCGAGCACGGTCGCGGCGCGTGCGCCGGTGCGGACGAGGGCGGCGCCGGAGTCGGCGTAGACGTGCGGGAAGACGCCCGCGAGGTGGGCCGCGTGCCGGTGGTAGGGATAGCTGTGCAGCAGCACCAGGTCGGTGCCGAGTCCGGCCGTCGCGCGCACGAAGTCGGTGAGCAGGACGGGGTCGGTGCGGTCGATCCGCAGGCCCGGTTCGCCGAGGCCCGCGTGGAGTTGGAGGGGCAGCCCGGACGCCACGGCGATCCACAGCAGGTGTCGTAGGAGCACGGGATCGCTCAGCGCTCCGCCGACCCGCCGTCCGGCAAGCCAGCGGCCCGCCGCGCCCCGGACCTCGCCCGGGCCGGGGGGTTCGGGCGCGAGCGCGAGACCGTGCCGTACGCCCGCCACGGAGGTGAAGGCCACCGCGCCGGCCGCGGCGCCGTGCACCGACTCGGCGAGGTTGGCGAGGAAGGACTCGACGGTGCCGGAGGTGTCGGCGACCTGTTCGGCGAGGAGTTCGAGGCGGACGATCTCCCGCGCGTCCGCCTGACCGGCCGTCGCCATCTCGGCGGGGCCGGTGAGGTCGCCGGGCAGGCCCGTGTCGATCAGATACGTCGTGATGCCGCTGCCGCGCAGCAGCCTGCGGCCCGCTTCCAGTACGCCGAGTTCGCGGCGCCGGGCGAGATAGCGGGCGGGCGGACAGTGCGGCTCCAGGCCGAGCAGGGGCGGGCACCAGCGCCGTACGGCGAAGCCGGTCTGGGTGTCGAAGAGGGTGGTGCCGGGGGCGGGTGGGCCCTCGGTGCGGGCGAGTTGGGCCTCGAAGGTGCCGAGGCCCAACTCCGTTCTCAGTACGCCGTGGCAGTACTGGTCCACGAGGGACGGCGTTTCGATCATCCGGGCTCCCCGTGGCGGTGACTGCGTCGCTTGTACGGGGCCTAACGGGTGAACCGGGGGTGAGGTGTTGCTCGTACGCACCCCGTGTGAGGGTGCGCCCAGTCGTCAGCCGTTGCTCGGACCGCCGACCTGGATGCCCGCCATGCGGCTCCACTCGTACCGCCCCGTCGTCACCTTCGCCGCGAACTCGCCGTCGAAGGCCTCGTGGACGGTGATGCCGGACTTCTCGACGGCCTGCTGGGCGATCTCGTAGGTCGTGGCGACCAGGTCGCCCCAGCCGCCGTCCTCGCCGACGAGGACGATCCGGGCGCCGCGTTCCCCGATGTACGCGACCTGGCCCTCGGCCCCGCCGTGCGCCTTGGAGAAGGTGCCGATCTGCTTGGCGAGGCGGGCCACCTGGCGCTCGGCCTTCGCGTCAACCTGCTGCGTGTCTGCCATGGCCAGGATGCTACCGACGGGTAGGTCGAACGGCGACGGGCGGGGGGAGTGACTCCCGCCTCAGGCCCCAGCCCAGTCCCTATCGCAGGAAGGGGTCCACCGCGATCGCCACGAAGAGGATCGACACATAGGTGATCGACCAGTGGAACAGGCGCATCTCCTTGAGCTTGCCGCCCGTCACCTCCGCCTTGGCGCGGTTCTGGAGGCCGTGCGCCTCCCACAGCCAGAAGCCTCCGGCCAGCAGCGCGACCAGGGTGTAGAACCAGCCGGTGTAGCCGAGGGGCGTGAGGAGGAGGGAGACGGCGACCATGACCCAGCTGTAGATCACGATCTGCCGGGCGACCACCTTGTTGGAGGCGACGACCGGGAGCATCGGCACGCCCACGCGCGCGTAGTCGTCCTTGACCTTCATGGAGAGCGGCCAGTAGTGCGGCGGCGTCCAGAAGAACATGACGAGGAAGAGAATGATCGGGGCCCAGGACATGGAGTCCTTGACCGCCGACCAGCCGATGAGGACCGGGAGGCAGCCGGCGATTCCGCCCCACACGATGTTCTGCGAGGTACGTCGTTTGAGGATCATCGTGTAGACGACGACGTAGAAGAGGAGCGCTCCGAGCGCGAGCCACGCGGACAGCCAGTTGACGGTCAGGCCGAAGAGGAGCGTCGAGACGACGGCGAGGGTGATGCCGAAGGCGAGGCACTCGCGGGGGCTGACCATCCCGGTGACGAGGGGCCGCTGCGAGGTGCGGTCCATGAGCGCGTCGATGTCGCGGTCGATGTACATGTTGAGCGCGTTCGCGCCACCGGCGGAGAGATAGCCGCCGAGACAGGTGAGGAGGACCAGCTTGAGGTCCGGCACACCCTGCTGGGCCAGGAACATCACCGGAACGGTGGTGATCAGCAACAGCTCGATGATCCGCGGCTTGGTCAGCGCCACGAACGCCATGACCCGGGCCCCGATCGGCCGCCGGCTCGGGCTCTGACTCGCCCCGACAATCCCCGCTGGACGGGATTCAACGGCCGTCACGCACACCCCTGACAGAGACATCCCAGCAAGCCTCCGGGTGTGAACTCCCCGTAAAGGCTCGCGCGTACCACGCCACTGTAGACGTTGCCCAGACCCGGACATTCGCGGGGGTGGGGTCGTGTTGGGCACCACCCCCGGAAGAGCTGATCAGCACTCTGTTGAGCACTCGAACGAGCACCTCCGTATTCAGTTGCCGAATACGAAACGGGCCAGTCGGGAGGCGGATCCGCGAGAGTCCCGGCAGTCTGGAATGACTCGAAAAAATGCACGTTCTTACGGGGGTAGGCTCGACAACGGCCGGTGGGCGCCAAGTGCACCGGCATCCGACATGCGTGACATGTGGAGAGGAGCCCTGACTCAGGGTGAGCACCAAGCCGACCACCACAGACCTCGAGTGGACCGAGTTGGACCAGCGGGCCGTGGACACCGCCCGCGTCCTGGCCGCCGATGCCGTACAGAAGGTCGGTAACGGCCATCCCGGTACGGCCATGAGCCTCGCGCCCGCCGCCTACACCCTCTTCCAGAAGGTGATGCGGCACGACCCCGCCGACGCCGACTGGGTGGGGCGCGACCGGTTCGTGCTGTCCGCCGGCCACTCGTCCCTGACCCTCTACACACAGCTCTATCTGGCCGGTTTCGGCCTGGAGCTGGCCGATCTGGAAGCGTTCCGCACCTGGGGCTCGAAGACCCCGGGTCACCCCGAGTACGGCCACACCACCGGAGTGGAGACGACGACCGGCCCGCTGGGCCAGGGTGTCGCCAACGCCGTGGGCATGGCCATGGCCGCCCGCTACGAGCGCGGTCTGTTCGACCCGGACGCCCCGCAGGGCGAGTCCCCCTTCGACCACTACATCTTCGCGATCGCCGGTGACGGCTGTCTCCAGGAGGGCATCTCCGGGGAGGCCTCATCTCTCGCCGGCCACCAGGAGCTCGGCAACCTGATCCTCCTGTGGGACGACAACCACATCTCCATCGAGGGCGACACCGAGACCGCGGTCTCCGAGGACACCGTCAAGCGCTACGAGGCCTACGGCTGGCACGTCCAGCGCGTCGCCCCGAAGCCGGACGGCGACCTGGACCCGCACGCCATCTACAACGCCATCGAGGCCGCGAAGAAAGTGACGAACAAGCCGTCGTTCATCGCGATGCGCTCGATCATCGCCTGGCCCGCGCCGAACGCGCAGAACACCGAGGCCGCGCACGGCTCGGCGCTCGGCGCCGACGAGGTCGCGGCCACCAAGCGCGTTCTCGGCTTCGACCCGGAGAAGTCCTTCGACGTCTCCGACGACGTCCTCAAGCACACCCGTCAGGCGCTGGAGCGGGGCCGCGAGGCGAAGGCCGCGTGGGAGCCGTCGTACCAGGAGTGGCGGGCCAACAACCCGGAGCGCGCCGCCGAGTACGACCGCATCGCCGCGGGCGAGCTGCCGGCCGGCTGGGAGGACGCCATTCCGGTGTTCGAGGCGGGCAAGGGTGTCGCCACCCGTGCCGCGTCCGGCAAGGTGCTCCAGGCGCTCGGCGCGGTCATCCCCGAGCTGTGGGGCGGTTCCGCAGACCTCGCGGGTTCCAACAACACGACGATCGACAAGACCTCGTCGTTCCTCCCGGCGGACAACCCGCTGCCGGAGGCGAACCCGTACGGCCGCACGATCCACTTCGGTATCCGCGAGCACTCCATGGCCGCGGAGATGAACGGCATCACGCTGCACGGCAACACCCGTGTCTACGGCGGTACGTTCCTCGTCTTCTCCGACTACATGCGCAACGCGGTCCGTCTCTCCGCGCTGATGCACGTGCCGGTGACGTACGTGTGGACGCACGACTCCATCGGCCTCGGCGAGGACGGCCCGACGCACCAGCCGGTCGAGCACCTGGCCTCGCTGCGCGCCATCCCGGGTCTGAACGTGATCCGCCCGGCCGACGCCAACGAGACCGCGATCGCCTGGCGCGAGGTCCTGCGCCGCTACACCAAGGTCTACGGCGAGGGCGCCCCGCACGGCTTCGCGCTGACGCGCCAGGGTGTGCCGACGTACGAGCCCAACGAGGGCACCGCCAAGGGCGGTTACGTCCTGTTCGAGGCGTCCACGGGTACGCCCGAGGTGATCCTCATCGGCACCGGTTCCGAGGTCCACCTGGCCGTCGAGGCGCGCGAGCAGCTGGAGGCCTCCGGGGTTCCGACCCGGGTCGTGTCCATGCCCTGTGTGGAGTGGTTCGACGCGCAGGACAAGGAGTACCGGGACAGCGTGCTGCCGCCGTCGGTCAAGGCGCGGGTCGCGGTCGAGGCCGGGATCGGTCTGACCTGGTACCGGTTCGTCGGGGACGCCGGCCGCATCGTTTCCCTGGAGCACTTCGGGGCTTCCGCCGACGGCAAGGTGCTCTTCCAGGAGTTCGGCTTCACTGCCGAGAACGTGGCCGCCAAGGCCCGGGAATCCCTCGCCGCCGCCCAGAGCTGACGCTGACAAACGACACGTAGGAGATGCATTTTCCATGACAGACGCACTCAAGCGCCTCTCCGAGGAAGGCGTCGCGATCTGGCTGGACGACCTGTCGCGCAAGCGGATCACGTCCGGCAACCTCGCCGAACTGATCGACCAGCAGCACGTCGTGGGCGTCACCACCAACCCGTCGATCTTCCAGAAGGCCATCTCGTCGGGCGACGGCTACGAGCAGCAGCTCACCGACCTCGCCGCCCGCAAGGTCACCGTCGAGGAAGCCATCCGCATGATCACCACGGCGGA
Source organism: Streptomyces sp. NPDC001100 (assembly GCF_053598575.1). Lineage (NCBI taxonomy): Bacteria > Bacillati > Actinomycetota > Actinomycetes > Kitasatosporales > Streptomycetaceae > Streptomyces > Streptomyces sp. NPDC001100. The sequence continues at coordinate 299,999 of NZ_JBSFKO010000005.1, read as the reverse complement.
CGTCCGTGACGCCGCCGACATCCTGCGCCCGGTCTTCGACGCGAGCGGCGGCCAGGACGGCCGGGTGTCGATCGAGGTCGACCCGCGGCTTGCCCACAACACGGCGGCGACCATCGCCGAGGCCAAGCAGCTGGCCTGGCTGGTGGACCGTCCCAACACCCTGATCAAGATCCCGGCGACCAGGGCGGGCCTCCCGGCGATCGCCGAGACCATCGGCCTCGGCATCAGCGTCAACGTCACGCTGATCTTCTCGCTGGAGCGCTACCGCGAGGTCATGGACGCGTTCATCACCGGCCTGGAGAAGGCCAAGGAGCGCGGCCTGGACCTCTCCAAGATCCACTCGGTGGCGTCCTTCTTCGTGTCCCGCGTGGACACCGAGATCGACAAGCGGATCGACGCGCTGGGCACCGACGCGGCCAAGGCGGCCCGCGGCAAGGCCGGTCTCGCCAACGCGCGGCTCGCCTACCAGGCGTACGAGGAGGTCTTCTCCTCCGACCGCTGGCTGGCCCTGGACAAGGCGCAGGCCAACAAGCAGCGTCCGCTGTGGGCCTCGACCGGTGTCAAGGACAAGGCGTACAAGGACACCCTGTACGTGGACGACCTGGTGGCGCCGAACACGGTGAACACCATGCCGGAGGCCACTCTTGAGGCCACCGAGGACCACGGTCAGATCACCGGCAACACCATCGCCGGCACGTACGAGCAGTCGCGTGCCGAGCTCGACGCCGTAGAGGCGCTCGGGATCTCGTACGACGAGGTGGTGCAGCTGCTGGAGGACGAGGGCGTCGAGAAGTTCGAGGCGGCCTGGACCGACCTGCTCAAGTCGACCGAGGCGGAGCTTTCGCGCCTCGCCCCCTCGGAGGGCTGAAACCTTGTCGAGCAGCAACCCGCTGCGTGACCCCGCCGACCGACGGCTCCCGCGAATCGCGGGGCCGTCGGGCCTGGTCATCTTCGGCGTCACAGGCGATTTGTCACGCAAAAAGCTGATGCCCGCCGTGTACGACCTCGCCAACCGTGGTCTGCTGCCGCCGGGTTTCTCGCTCGTCGGCTTCGCCCGGCGTGAGTGGGCCCACGAGGACTTCGCGCAGGAGGTCCACGACGCGGTCAAGGAGCACTCCCGTACGCCGTTCCGTGAGGAGGTCTGGCAGCAGCTCGTCCAGGGGATGCGCTTCGTCCAGGGCACCTTCGACGACGACGACGCGTTCGAGCGGCTGCGCGACACGATCGACGAGCTGGACAAGGCGCAGGGCACGGGCGGCAACTTCGCCTTCTATCTGTCGGTGCCGCCGCGCTCCTTCCCGGTCGTCATCCAGCAGCTGAAGAAGCACGGTCTCGCCGACCAGGACAAGAATTCCTGGCGCCGCGCGGTCATCGAGAAGCCCTTCGGCCACGACCTCAAGTCGGCCGAGGACCTCAACAGGGTCGTCCACGAGGTGTTCGCCGCCGACCAGGTCTTCCGTATCGACCACTACCTCGGCAAGGAGACCGTCCAGAACATCCTGGCGCTCCGCTTCGCCAACACGATGTTCGAGCCGATCTGGAACCGGTCCTTCGTGGACCACGTGCAGATCACCATGGCCGAGGACATCGGCATCGGCGGCCGGGCCGGCTACTACGACGGCATCGGCGCCGCCCGTGACGTCATCCAGAACCACCTGCTCCAGCTGATGGCGCTGACCGCGATGGAGGAGCCCTCCTCCTTCTCCGCCGACGCGCTGGCCGCCGAGAAGGAGAAGGTGCTCGGCGCGGTACGGCTGCCGAAGGACCTGGGCAAGAACACGGTCCGCGGGCAGTACGCCGAGGGCTGGCAGGGCGGCGAGAAGGCCGTCGGCTACCTCCAGGAAGACGGCATCGACCCGCAGTCGAAGACCGATACCTACGCCGCCATCAAGGTCGAGGTCGACAACCGCCGCTGGGCGGGCGTCCCCTTCTACCTGCGCACCGGCAAGCGCCTGGGCCGCCGCGTCACCGAGATCGCGGTCGTCTTCCAGCGCGCCCCGCACTCCCCCTTCGACCAGACGGCGACGGAGGAGCTGGGCCAGAACGCGATCGTCTTCCGCGTCCAGCCCGACGAGGGCGTCACGGTCCGCTTCGGCTCCAAGGTCCCCGGCACCTCGATGGAGATCCGGGACGTCTCCATGGACTTCGCCTACGGCGAGTCGTTCACGGAGTCGAGCCCCGAGGCGTACGAGCGGCTGATCCTCGACGTCCTTCTGGGCGACTCGAACCTCTTCCCGCGCACCGAGGAGGTCGAGCTGTCCTGGAAGATCCTCGACCCGATCGAGCGGTACTGGGACAAGCACGGCAAGCCCGCGCAGTACCAGTCCGGCACCTGGGGTCCGGTCGAGGCCGACGAAATGCTCGCACGAGAGGGACGGAGCTGGCGCCGGCCATGAAGATAGACCTCACCGACACCACTGCCAGCAAGATCAACAAGGGGCTGGTGAAGGCCCGCCGCGCCATCGGCACCCCGGCCGTCGGCATGGTGCTCACCCTCGTCGTCGTCACGGACGAGGAGAACGCCTACGACGCCCTGAAGGCCGCCAACGACGCGTCGCGCGAGCACCCCTCGCGCACGCTCGTCGTCATCAAGCGCGTCTCGCGCTCGCCCCGGGACCGCACCCAGTCCCGCCTCGACGCCGAGGTACGGGTGGGCACGGACGCGGGCAGCGGCGAGACGGTCGTCCTGCGGCTGTACGGCGAGGTCTCCGACCACGCCCAGTCCGTGGTGCTGCCGCTGCTGCTGCCGGACGCGCCGGTGGTCGTCTGGTGGTCGGTGGACGCGCCGCGCGACCCGGCGAACGACCCGCTGGGCGCCCTGAGCCAGCGCCGGGTCACCGACAGCTACGCGGCGGAGAAGCCCGTCGAGGAGCTGCGGTCCCGCGCCGAGAGCTACGAACCGGGCGACACCGACCTGGCCTGGGCCCGGATCACCCCGTGGCGTTCGATGCTGGCCGCCGCGCTCGACCAGGTCTCCGCGGAGATCGTCTCCGTCGAGGTGGCGGGCGAGGAGTCCAACCCGAGTGTCGAACTGCTCGCGATGTGGCTCGCCGACCGCCTCCACGTGCATGTCCGGCGGGCGATCTCGGCCGGTCCCGGTCTGACCCAGGTCCGCCTGGAGACGACCGGCGGCCCCATCACGCTGCACCGGTCGGACGGGGCGATGGCCACCCTGGCGCTGCCCGGCCAGCCGGACCGCGCGGTGGCGCTCAAGCGCCGCGAGACCTCCGAGCTGCTCGCGGAGGAGCTGCGCCGGCTCGACCCGGACGACACCTACGCGTCAGCGCTACGGTTCGGCGTGGACCGGCTGGGCGGCATCCAGTCGGCGGCGGAGCGGGCGGAGGCGGCGGCCGACCAGCCCGTGCCGGCGCTGCCGGTGCGCGCGGTACCGGAAGCGGCGCCCGCGTCGGCTCCGGCAGCGGCTGCCAAGTCGGCTCCGGCACCGGTTTCCGCTTCGGCGGGCGAGGGTGACGCCGACCGGCCGACCCCCGCGAAGATGCCCCCGGTCAAGAAGCAAGAAGGCTGATCCGCAGTGAGCACTCCCCAACTCGTCGTCCACCGCGACAAGGAACTGATGGCCCAGGCCGCCGCGGCCCGGCTGATCACGAAGATCGTGGACGCGCAGGCCTCGCGCGGCTACGCCTCGATCGTGCTCACCGGTGGCCGCAACGGCAACGGTCTGCTGGCCGCCCTCGCGGGTCAGCCCGCCCGGGACGCCATCGACTGGGGCCGCCTCGACCTGTGGTGGGGCGACGAGCGGTTCCTGCCCGAGGGCGACCCGGAGCGCAATGTCACCCAGGCCCGCGAGGCGCTGCTCGACGCGGTGCCGCTGGACCCGAAGCGCGTGCACGCCATGCCCGCGTCGGACGGTCTCTACGGCACCGATGTGGACGCAGCGGCGGCCGGTTACGCCGAGGAGCTCGCCCGGTCCGCCGGTCCCGAGAACCACGGCGCCGTTCCCACCTTCGACGTCCTCATGCTGGGCGTCGGCCCGGACACCCATGTGGCGTCGCTCTTCCCGGAGCTGCCCGCCGTACGGGAGACCGAGCGCACGGTGGTCGGTGTGCACGGAGCGCCCAAGCCGCCGCCGACCCGGGTCACCCTGACCCTGCCGGCGATCCGCTCCGCGCGTGAGGTGTGGCTGCTCGCGGCGGGCGCGGACAAGGCGGAGGCCGCGGCGATCGCGCTGTCCGGCGCGGGCGAGATCCAGGCACCGGCCGCCGGTGCCCAGGGCCGCGCCCGCACCCTGTGGCTGCTGGACGCGGCGGCGGCCTCGCAGCTGCCCCGCGCGCTGTATCCGCCGGCTTCGGCCTGACGCCCGAAAACACCGGCGACCTGCCGAAGAGCCCGTACGACGTCACGTCCGTCGTACGGGCTCTTCGCTGTCTCAACGCCCGCGCAGCTCGCGGTACTTGGCGACCAGGGCCGTCGTCGAGGCGTCCAGGCCCGGTACGTCGACGCCTTCGGTGAGGGCGGGCTCCACGCGCTTGGCGAGGACCTTGCCCAGCTCGACGCCCCACTGGTCGAAGGAGTCGATGTTCCAGACCGCGCCCTGCACGAACACCTTGTGCTCGTAGAGCGCGATGAGCTGGCCGAGCACGGAAGGGGTCAGCTCGCGGGCCAGGATGGTGGTCGTGGGGTGGTTGCCCTTGAACGTCTTGTGCGGCACGAGTTCGTCGGGGACCCCCTCGGCGCGCACCTCGTCCGGTGTCTTGCCGAACGCCAAGGCCTGGGTCTGGGCGAAGAAGTTGGCCATCAGCAGGTCGTGCTGCGCCTTCAGCCCGTCACTCAGCTCACCCACCGGCTCGGCGAAGCCGATGAAGTCCGCCGGGATCAACTTCGTTCCCTGGTGGATGAGTTGGTAGTAGGCGTGCTGCCCGTTCGTGCCGGGCGTGCCCCACACCACCGGCCCGGTCTGCCAGTCGACCTCCTGGCCGTCCCGGCCCACGTACTTGCCGTTGGACTCCATGTCCAGCTGCTGCAAGTAGGCGGTGAACTTGGAGAGGTAGTGGCTGTACGGCAGGACCGCGTGCGACTGGGCGTCGTGGAAGTTGCCGTACCAGATGCCCAACAGGCCGAGCAGCAAAGGAACGTTGGACTCGGCGGGCGCGGTGCGGAAGTGCTCGTCGACGAGGTGGAAACCGTCCAGCATCTCGCGGAAGCGGTCCGGGCCGATGGCGATCATCAGTGACAGGCCGATGGCCGAGTCGTAGGAGTAGCGGCCGCCGACCCAGTCCCAGAACTCGAACATGTTGGCCGTGTCGATGCCGAACTCGCTCACCTTGCCGGCATTCGTCGACAGCGCCACGAAGTGCTTGGCGACGGCGTCCTGACCAGCCTTCAGCTCGGTGAGCAGCCAGTCGCGGGCCGAGGTCGCGTTGGTGATCGTCTCGATGGTGGTGAAGGTCTTCGACGCGATGATGAACAGCGTCTCGGCCGGGTCGAGGTCACGGGTCGCCTCGTGGAGGTCGGCGCCATCCACGTTCGACACGAAGCGGACCGTCAGACCTCGGTCGGTGAAGCTCCGCAGCACCTCGTACGCCATCGCGGGACCGAGGTCGGAGCCGCCGATGCCGATGTTGACGATGTTCTTGATGCGCTTGCTGGTGTGGCCGGTCCACTCGCCGGAGCGGACCCGGTCGGCGAAGCCGGCCATCTTGTCGAGGACCGCGTGCACCTGCGGCACCACGTTCTCGCCGTCGACCTCGATCACCGCGTCACGCGGGGCGCGCAGCGCGGTGTGCAGGACCGCGCGGTCCTCGGTCACGTTGATCTTCTCGCCGCGGAACATCGCGTCCCGCAGGCCGAACACGTCCGTGGCGGCGGCCAACGCGTGCAGCAGCCGCAGGGTCTCGTCGGTGACGAGGTGCTTCGAGTAGTCGAGGTGCAGGTCACCGACCCGGAGTGTGTAGCCGGTGCCACGTCCGGGATCGGCGGCGAACAGCTCCCGCAACCCGACCTCGTCGAGCTCCTCACGGTGCTTGGCCAGAGCGGTCCACTCGGGCGTCTGGTTGAGCCTGGTACGGCCGTCTGCGTTCATGGCGACTTCAGCCTTCTTTCCTACCGACCTGGGGGCCGGTTCCAACCTAGTTGATCAGCCCGTGGCGCGAGCGGTCGTCCCGTTGTCCTGCTGGGCAACAACAGGTACGTCCGGCTTGACCGCGGGTATCAACGAGGCGACGGCTAGCCCGAAGAGGGCCGCCGCGAGCAGGGCGGGCCCGTTCAGCCCGAAGGCCCCGGCCACGACTCCGCCGAGCAGCGCGCCGAGCGGGGCTCCCGACGTCGAGGACGTGCGGAACGCGGAGGAGATGCGGCCGACCATGGCGGCGGGGCTGCGCTGTTGCATCAGGGTGACCTGGTTGACGTTCCACACCATGTTCATCGCGCCGAGCAGCAGCATGCCCACGGCCAGGGCGCCCAGGTGGCGGACGGTGCCGATGAGCAGCAGCGACGCCGTCTGGACGCTCCCGGCCAGCAGCAGCGCCCGGACCCGGCCGGTGCGGCGTGCGATCCGCTGGGCGACGAAGCCGCCGCAGAAGCTGCCGGCCGAGTACGCCGTCATCGCCGCCGCGTATCCGGCGTTGCCCGCGTCCAGCCAGCGCGTGACGTGCAGGACGAGCGTGGCGATCAGGGCGCCCATGCCGATGTTGCACAGCAGGGTGGCCACGCAGACCGCGCGCAGGGCCCGGTCGCCCCACAGCGCGCGCAGACCCTCCCCTATCTCCGTCCTGAGGGTGCTGCCGGCCGGGCGCGGCTCCCGCTCGGGCGGCGCGGTGCGCAGCGAGGCCACCAGGGCGGCGGCCAGGAGATAGGTGCTCGCATCGGCGGCGAACGGCATGAAGGCCCCGGCCGTGAGCAGCAGCGGCACGAGCGGGCCTGCCAGCAGACCGCCCGCGAGCTGCTGGCCGGTCATCAGCCGGGCGTTGGCGCTGCCCAGTGCCTCACGGGCCACCAGGGAAGGCAGGAGGGCCGTGGACGCGTTGTCGAAGAGGGTCTGGAGCGTGGTCAGACAGAAGGCGAGGGCGAGCACCAGTGGGATCGAGGCGTGACCGAGTCCGACGGCGAGCGCGAAGGAGGCGACGAGCAGCCCCCGTAACGAGTCCACCGCCCACATCGCGCGCCGCTGGTCGACCCGGTCCGCGACGGCCCCGCCGAGCAGTCCGAAGAGCAGCCAGGGGAGGTATCCGCAGGCGGTGACGGAGGCGATGACGAGCGGGTCGTCGGTGAGCCGCACGGCGAGCAGGGGCAGCGCGGCCGTACGCAGCGCGTCCCCGAACCGGGAGATCACGGCGGCGCTCCACAGCCGCCCGAATCCCCCGCGCCACGCGGGCACATGACTGCCCGTCACCTCGACCGTCGTCACTGCTCCCCCTCATGATTCACCGATGCACGAACCGTAGAGGGTGCCACTGACAATCGGTCCGGAGGCGGGGGCGGCCACCGGCTGGCGAAACAGCTCCGGCCAGACACCTTGTGGGCGTCCGGCCGGTTCAACTCCTAGATTTCTCCCCGCAGTTTGGCGAGCGCCTCGGCGAGGATCGCCTCGCCGTCCGCGTCGCTGCGCCGCTCCCGTACATACGCGAGGTGCGTCTTGTAGGGCTCGGTGCGCGGCGGGTCCGGCGGGTTGTCCCGGTCCTGTCCGGCGGGAAAGCCGCAGCGGGGGCAGTCCCAGGTGTCGGGGACCTGCGCGTCGCTGGCGAAGCTGGGCTGCGTCTCGTGCCCGTTGGAGCACCAGAAGGAGATGCGCAGCCGGGGCGCGGACTCGCCACGCTCGGCCTCGCCCATCGGCCCCGCCCCGACCCGGCTTCCACGGATCGCGTTGCCACTTGCCACGGTCGTAACTCCCTGCGTGATGGTGCCGCGAAGCGAGTCGGCGTTTCGCTCCGTTGCGAGCGCCTCAGTCTACGTAAGGCCCAACGCGCGTCCAGTGGTTGGAGTTACAGCCCCTACACCTAGACGCAAGCCCCATGATAGGCCGCGCTCAGCTGCGCGTACCGAACATGGGGCCTTACGTACGGAATGTGCGAAGGAACGTGCGGTCAGCTCGTCTTCATCAGCAGGCCGAGCACGACGATGCAGGCGAACCAGAGCAGACCGAGCACCACGGTGATGCGGTCGAGGTTGCGCTCGGCGACCGAAGAACCACCGACGGACGACGCCATGCCGCCACCGAACATGTCGGAGAGACCGCCGCCCTTCCCCTTGTGCATCAGCACCAGCAGCATCAGCAGCAGGCTGAAGACGATCAGGGCGATCGAGAACCCCAAAACCACGGCTGGACCAACTTCCTCGGATTCGGACGGACGACGGGGACACGGCCGTGGAGCCATGTCCCCGCAAGGGTACGACGGATCGTCGCTAAGGCCTACTCACGGTCTCACTGGTCGCGGAAGCGCACGATCTTGACGAACTCGTCGGCGTCCAGCGAGGCGCCGCCGACCAGGGCGCCGTCGACGTCGGGCTTGGCCATGATCTCGGCGACGTTGCCGGACTTGACGGAGCCGCCGTACTGGATGCGGACCTGGTCGGCCAGCTCCTGGGTGTACAGCTCGGCGAGCTTGCCGCGGATGGCCTGGCAGACCTCCTGGGCGTCGTCGGCGCCGCAGACCTTGCCGGTGCCGATGGCCCAGACGGGCTCGTAGGCGATGACGACGGTCTCGGCCTGCTCGGCCGGGACGTCCTTGAGGCCGCCCTCGACCTGGGAGAGCGTGTGGGCGACATGGCTGCCCGCCTCGCGGATCTCCAGTTCCTCGCCGACGCACAGGATCGGGGTGAGGCCGTGCTTGTAGGCGGCCTTGACCTTGGTGTTGACGACGTCGTCGGTCTCGGCGTGGTACTGGCGGCGCTCGGAGTGGCCGACGGCCACGTAGGTGCACTTCAGCTTGGCCAGCATCGCTCCGGAGATCTCGCCGGTGTAGGCGCCGGAGTCGTGGGCCGAGATGTCCTGGGCACCGTACTTGATCTTGAGCTTGTCGCCGTCGACCAAGGTCTGCACGGAGCGCAGGTCGGTGAAGGGCGGCAGGACGGCGACCTCGACGGCCTCGTAGTCCTTGTCCGCGAGGGCGAAGGCGAGCTTCTGGACGTGGGCGATGGCCTCAAGGTGGTTGAGGTTCATCTTCCAGTTGCCCGCCATCAGCGGCGTGCGCGTGCTCATAAGGGGTCAGTCCTCCAGTGCGGCGAGACCGGGGAGCGTCTTGCCCTCTAGGTATTCGAGGGAGGCGCCGCCGCCGGTCGAGATGTGTCCGAATGCCGTCTCGTCGAAGCCCAGGATGCGGACGGCGGCGGCGGAGTCGCCACCGCCTACGACGGTGAAGGCCTGGGAGTCGACGAGGGCCTGGGCGACCGCCTTGGTGCCCTCGGCGTAGTCGGGGTGCTCGAAGACGCCCATCGGGCCGTTCCAGAAGATGGTGGCCGCGTCGGCGAGCTTCGAGGCGTACAGGGCAGCGGTCTCGGGACCGATGTCGAGACCCATGTGGTCGGCCGGGATGGCGTCCGCGGCGACGGTGACGGGGTGGGACGGGGCCTTCGTCTTCAGGTCCGGGAAGGCGGTCGCGGCCACGACGTCGACCGGTACGACCAGCTCGACGCCGTTCTTCTCGGCGCGCTCGACGTACTCGGTGACGGCGGGCAGCTGGTCGTCCTGGACCAGGGAGGCGCCGATCTCGTAGCCCTTGGCCTTGAGGAAGGTGAAGGCCATGCCGCCGCCGATGAGCAGCCGGTCGGCCTTGCCGAGGAGCTGGTCGATGACGGCGAGCTTGTCGGAGACCTTGGAGCCGCCGAGGGCGACGACGTAGGGCCGCTTGACGTCCTCGGTGAGCTTCTTCAGGACGCCGACCTCGGTGGCGATGAGGTAGCCCGCGTAGTGCGGCAGGCGGGCCGGGAGGTCGTACACGGAGGCGTGCTTGCGGTGCACGGCGCCGAAACCGTCGCCCACGTAGATGTCGGCCAGGGCGGCGAGCTGGTCGGCGAACTCGCCGCGCTCGGTGTCGTCCTTGGAGGTCTCTCCGGCGTTGAAGCGCAGGTTCTCGATGACCGCGACCTGGCCGGGCTCCAGGCCGCGCACCGCGTCGTGGGCGGCGGGGCCGACGGTGTCCTGGGCGAACGCGACGGGCGCGCCGAGGAGTTCGGCGAGCCGTTCGGCGGGCTGGAGCAGGGAGAAGGCCGGGTCCGGGGCGCCCTTGGGGCGGCCCAGGTGCGAGGCCACGATCACCTTGGCGCCCGCCTCGACGAGGGCCTTGACGGTGGGCAGTACGGCACGGATGCGGCCGTCGTCGGTGATGAGGCCGTCGGCCAGCGGGACGTTCAGGTCGGCGCGGACGAAGACCCGCTTGCCGTCCACGCCTTCGGCGAGAAGTTCGTCGATCGTCTTCATGAAAAGGGCTCCTTGGGAAGACTCTTCAGGCTCTTCGGATCCGAGAGGGCTGATCGATCACTACGTAGTAGCCGATCGATCACCACGCAGTACAGGGCTCGGACAGCGCGGCGTGCGCTGCCCGAGCCCTGGCTCACATCGAGTTGCCTGCTCTGGGAACTAGAGCTGGCCGCCGACGAAGACCGTGAGGTCGACGAGGCGGTTGGAGTAGCCCCACTCGTTGTCGTACCAGCCGAGGATCTTCACCGTGGTGCCCTCCTGGACCATGGTCAGGGAGGAGTCGAAGGTGCAGGACGCCGGGTCGCTGACGATGTCCGAGGAGACGATCGGGTCCTCGGTGTACGCCAGGTAGCCCTTGAGGTCGCCGTCCTCGGAGGCCTTCTTGAACGCGGCGTTGACCTCGTCCTTGGTGACCTCGCGGGCCAGCGTGACGACGAGGTCGGTGGCGGAGCCGGTCGGGACCGGGACGCGCATCGCGATGCCGTCGAGCTTGCCCTTGAGCTGCGGGAGGACCAGGGCGGTGGCCTTGGCGGCACCGGTGGTGGTCGGGATGATGTTCTCGGCGGCGGCACGCGCGCGACGCAGGTCCGAGTGCGGGAAGTCCAGGATGCGCTGGTCGTTGGTGTACGCGTGGACCGTCGTCATCAGGCCCTTGACGATGCCGAAGTTCTCGTCGAGGACCTTGGCCATCGGCGCCACACAGTTGGTGGTGCAGGAGGCGTTCGAGATGACGTGGTGCTGGGCCGCGTCGTACTTGTCCTGGTTGACGCCCATCACGATGGTGATGTCCTCGTCCTTGGCCGGAGCCGAGATGAGGACCTTCTTGGCGCCGCCGGCGATGTGCTTCTCGGCGTCGGCCTTCTTCGTGAAGATACCGGTCGACTCGATGACGATGTCGACGCCCAGCTCGCCCCACGGGATGTCCGCGGGGTTGCGCTCGGACAGCACCTTGATGGTGTGTCCGTCGACGGTGATCGTGTCGGCGGTGTGCGACACCTCGGCCTTGAGGCGGCCCAGGATGGTGTCGTACTTCAGAAGGTGAGCGGTGGTCGCGGTGTCACCCAGGTCGTTGACAGCCACGATCTCGATGTCAGCACCCTGCTCCAGCAGCGCGCGGAAGTAGTTACGACCGATGCGGCCAAAGCCGTTGATGCCTACGCGGATCGTCACGAACCGATCTCCTCGTTGGTACGCCGGCTCAGTGCCGGCGAGTTGTATGGGATGTCCCCGACCGCCTACGACCCTACCTCCCTGAGCCCTCCGTGGTGACATCGAGATGCCCCATACACCGCAGGGCGGTCCGTACCCGCCAGTAGGGGTACGGACCGCCCTGGATGTTCATGACATCGTCATACCGAGTCAGCTCTTCAGAGCCGCCAGTGCCTTCTTGAGCAAGGTGGCACGGTCGGCCGCCGAGGTGACCTGCTCCAGACCGAAGCCCAGCAGTACGGTCCGGTCGGTGGTGACCGCGCCGTACGTCTGGAAGAGGGCTCCGGTGCGGGTCCAGTCGTTCAGGACCGCGGGGCTGCCGGCGGGCGGGCCGGACACGGTCCAGGCGCCGAGGGAGGTCTCGAAGCCCTCGGTCTGCGTCGCCGTGCCGCCGACGACGAGCGCGGTGTCGTCGGCGAGGACGCCGTGGCCGCCGGTGCCCGGGTCGGTGATGTAGCTGAGCGAGACCTCCACGGACTTGCCCGCGTAGGCGCTCAGGTCGAAGCCGACCTGCTGCCAGCCGTTGGAGGCGCCGGTGAAGCTGTTCCACGAGCCGGTGGTGCCGGTCGCGGTGCAGCCGCTGCTCGCGACCGTGAGGTAGTGCTTGAGCCAGGGATGCTCGGCGACCAGGAAGCCGGCCTCGCACTCCGTCGGTACGGCGGTGCTGGTGGCGCCGCCGACCTCCGGGAGCGTGGTCCAGTCGTCGGCCCCGGTGGTGTGGATCTCGACCACGGCGTGGTCGTAGCCGGGCTCGGTGTCCCACAGCAGCTCGCTGCGGAGCGTGGGCTTGTCGGCCGCGGTCACCCCGGTGAGGTCGATGGTGCGGGTGAGGCGCTTGTAGGCGTCGTCGGTGTGGACGGCGGCTGCCATGTAGGAGCCCGCGTAGGGCCCGTACGGGTTGAGGGTCCCGGCGAACTTGCCCGCCCCCGCGCTAGCGAACTGCGGGTACTTGGCGGGCGACAGCGAGTCGGAGGTGACGCTGTAGGTGCCCGCCCGGTCCAGCGGGTTGCCGGGCGCGCCGCTGAGCGCTCCGGTGAAGCCGTCGAGCTTGCCGGAGCCGGTGAAGCCGGTGGCCCCGGGGGTGGACGTACGCGAGTAGGCGCCCAGGTAGTACTGGCTGAAGTCGTTCGAGGGGATGCCGTCGGCGAGGGCGACGGAGCCGCCGGCCTGTTCGCCGGCCTCGATCAGCTTGCCGCCCTCGTTGAGGAAGGCGCGCAGCTGGAGCTGGGTGTCGTTGCCCGGTCCGGCCGGGCCCGAGTAGTGGACGACCGTCTTGAAGTGGTCGAGCACGGCGAGCGCGTCGGGCGCGCCCTGGGTGGCGACGTCCCAGACGACGGTCTTACGGCCGTTCGCCTTCAGCGCGTCCACGTAGGCCTGCGTCTGGGTGGCGGCAGCGCCCTCCTCGGCGACCACCAGGGTGTCGGCGGCGGGCCGTTGGGCGACCGTGTAGGTGAAGTGGGCGCTGGAGGTGGGTTTCCCGGCCTTCGTCTTGCCGGTGAACCACACCTCGACCTTGTCGCCCGGGTCACCGTTCTTGACCTTGGCCCGGTACTCGTCGAAGTACAGGTTGTCGTCCCCGCCGTAGGTCTGGCCGCCCTTCCACGCCTTGAGCGCCGTGTCCTGCGTACGGCCGCCGTTGACGCGGTACTTGAGCTCCTTGTCGCGCACGGACTTCCGTACGACGACGGAGACCTCCTGGTCGGTGCCGCGCGCGTACGACGTGGCGAAGGTGGCCGGGGTGAAGTCGGCGGCGCTGAGGCCGACGGACGACTTCGGCCGGTCGGGGTGGACGGCCGTCTCGGCGACGGAGAGCGCGAAGGGGATGTTCTTCGCGAACTCGTCCTGGATCAGCTTCTCGTCGTCGGGGAAGTTGAAGACGGACTGGCAGTCGGCCGCGTTCCAGGCGTCGCTGGGGTCGATGTTCGACGCGGTCTGGCAGGTCGACATCTCGGGGGTGAACATCGACATGCCGTTGACGTTCGACGCGTGGCCGTCCGCCTCGCCGTTGGTCGTGTACAGCTCCGAGGAGACCTGTGAGTGGTAGCCGGGGATCGCCGGGTTGTCGGGCGTACCCGCGAGCGCCTTGTAGAGCACGTCGTCCGGGGTCGGTGTCGCGACCTGCCAGCCGACTCCGTAGAGGAGGAGTTCGGCGGCGGAGTGGTAGTTGATGCCGTAGGTGAAGCCGATCCGCTTCTCGAAGTTGTCGAGCGCCTGCGTCTCGGGCTCGGAGGCGGGGGCCGTGCCGCGGTAGGTCTCGCTCGTCGGGTTCGGGGACGAACCCTCGTCGTCGTAGCCCCACTTGTAGGCGAAGTTGCGGTTGAGGTCGACGCCGTCGCCGGTGGAGATGACACCGTCGCCGTTGACGTCCCGCAGGTTCTTGCGCCACAGGCGGGTGCCGGAGTCCTTGAAGGTGTAGTCGTAGCCGTCCGGGTTGGCGGAGAGCACGAACCACAGTTCCGTGGAGTCGACGATCTTCTTGATGCGCTTGTCGGTCTTGTAGTTGTCCAGGTAGTAGTGCATCAGCCGGCGGGTCATTTCCGGCGTGATCCACTCGCGCGCGTGCTGGTTGGACACGTACAGCACCGAGGGCTTGGAGCCGTCCTTGGTCTTCTTCGCGTTCTTGGTCAGTTTGAGCGCGAGGATGTCCTGGCCGTTGATCGTCTTGCCGATGGACTCGACCTTGGTGAGACCGGGGTTGGCCTGCCCGGTCTTCACGATCTCCTCCTTCAGACCGCCGCTTCCGCTGTACGGCCGGAACACGCCCTGTGCCGCGTCCTCGACGCGGGTCTCGGCCTTCGCCGAGAGGGTGTGCTCGGTGAGGTCGACGCCCTGCTTCTCCAGCTTCTGGGCCTGCTGGTCGGTGAGGTAGACCTCGACGGAGGTCTTGCCGGCGGCCGAGAACTGGTTGTCACCGAGTTCGTGCGCGTCCTGTCCGGCCTTCAGGAGCAGGGGTATCTGCTTCTGGGTGACGTCGGCGTGGAAGACCTTGACCTCGTCGGGGTCGGCCTTCGCGGAACTCCCGCCCTGCGCCTGGGCGATGGGCGCGATGCTCGCCCCGGCCATCAGGAGCGCGCCGACAGCGAGGATCGATCTCGCTCTGTGTCTCATGAACCCCCCTTGCGACTGTTCGCCACAGCAGCGAACATTTGCCAGGCTCATGACACTTCATGATCGAGTCAAGGGGGCGCCTCGGGACGGTCAAACGCCGGGTGGGGATCCAAGAAGGCATCCGTACCGGCGTGTTGAACCGGCGCCGCGCGGTCGGCGGGACCTGGAGGCGGGGGCAGGGGGGCGGGGGGGGAAGGGCGGCGGGGGCAGGGGCACCTATCCGAAAAAGCGTGACACCCCTCTCGGGAGTGTCACGCTTTCTCAACTCCATACGTCCCCGGCCCGCCCTGACCGCTCGTCAGCCGACCATGTTGTCGGCCATCTCCTCGGTGATGCTGGACTCCGTGCCCGGGATGCCGAGGTCCTGGGCCCGCTTGTCGGCCATCGCCAGCAGTCGGCGGATACGGCCGGCCACGGCGTCCTTGGTGAGCGGCGGGTCCGCGAGGGCGCCCAGCTCCTCCAGGGAGGCCTGCTTGTGGTCCATGCGGAGCCGGCCGGCGGCGGCGAGATGCTCGGGAACCTCGTCGGCGAGGATCTCCAGCGCGCGCTGCACCCGGGCGCCGGCGGCGACGGCCGCGCGGGCCGAGCGGCGCAGGTTGGCGTCGTCGAAGTTGGCGAGACGGTTCGCCGTGGCGCGGACCTCGCGGCGCATCCGGCGCTCCTCCCAGGCCAGCACCGACTCGTGCGCGCCGAGCCGGGTGAGCAGCGCGCCGATCGCGTCGCCGTCACGGACGACCACCCGGTCGACCCCGCGCACCTCACGGGCCTTCGCCGCGATCGACAGCCGACGGGCGGCGCCGACCAGCGCGAGCGCGGCCTCCGGACCCGGGCAGGTCACCTCCAGGGAGGAGGACCGGCCCGGCTCGGTCAGCGAGCCGTGGGCCAGGAAGGCGCCGCGCCAGGCCGCCTCGGCGTCACAGGTCGCCCCGGAGACCACCTGTGGCGGCAGGCCCCGGATGGGGCGTCCACGGCCGTCCACGAGCCCTGTCTGCCGGGCCAGCTGATCGCCGCCCGCGACCACCCGGACGACGTAACGGGAGCCGCGGCGGAGGCCCCCGGGCGCCATCACGATCAGTTCGGAGCTGTGGCCGAAGATCTCCAGGATGTCCCGCTTGAGCCGGCGCGCCGCCATCGCGGTGTCCAGCTCCGCCTCGATCACGATGCGCCCGCTCACCAGGTGGAGGCCTCCGGCGAACCGCAGAATGGCGGAGACCTCCGCCTTCCTGCAGCAGGTACGGGTGACGGGGAGCCGGGAGATCTCATCCTTCACCGCTGCCGTCATCGCCATGGGCCGATCCTTCCATGCATCCGAAAAATACGGTCGTACGCGGCGGCCAACAGCTCCGGGTCGTGCCTTGGAGTTCCGTCGGTCCGGGCCACCGGCGCCAGCTCGACCGCGGCGCCGAGCCGCTTGGCGGCTTCGGTGAGCGACGCGCGATCGGGCACGGCGGCCTCGTCGGCCAGCACCACGTCCAGGGCGAGTTTAGGGGCGTGTCGTCCCAAAACCTCCAAATGACGCTGCGGGGAGAAGCCATCGGTTTCTCCGGGCTGCGGAGCGAGGTTCAGGGAGAGTACCCGGCGCGCCTTCGTCTCGGTGAGCGCGTCGAGCAGTTCCGGCACCAGCAGATGCGGGATCACCGAGGAGAACCAGGAGCCGGGACCGAGCACCACCCAGTCCGCGTCGAGCACGGCGGCGACCGCCTCCGGCACGGCGGGCGGGTCGTGCGGCACGAGGTGCACGGACTGCACCTCGCCGGGCGTCAGCGCCACGGTCGCCTGCCCCCGCACGGTGTCGACGTCGTCGGGCCGCGCCGGATCGTGCCCCTTGACCAGGGCCTGCAACTCCAGCGGTACGGCGGACATGGGCAGCACGCGCCCGTGCGCGCCGAGCAGCTTGCCGACCAGGTCGAGGGCCTGCACATGGTCCCCGAGCTGCTCCCACAGGGCGACGATCAGCAGATTGCCGACCGCGTGCTCGTGCAGGTCGCCCTTGGACTGGAAGCGGTGCTGGATGACGCGGGCCCAGGTCTGGCCCCAGTCGTCGTCGCCGCACAGCGCGGCCAGCGCCTTGCGCAGGTCACCCGGGGGCAGCACGCCCAGTTCGTCGCGCAGGCGTCCGCTGGAGCCGCCGTCGTCGGCCACGGTGACGACGGCGGTGAGGTCGCCGGTGATCCGGCGCAGTGCGGTGAGCGAGGCGGACAGGCCCATGCCGCCGCCGAGGGCGACCACCTTGGGCTGGGTGCCCCGCCGGCGCGGCTTGCCGCCGCGCGCCTCCACGGGCCTGGTCGTACGTCCCTCGGGCACCGCTCGGCGCAGCCGGCCGAGCCGTGGGCTGCGTCCCGTCATTCCCGTCCCATGTCCCGGTGCACGACCACCGTCTCGACGCCCTCGGCCACGAGCCGCGCGGCGAGCTTCTCCGCCGTGGCGACCGAGCGGTGCTTGCCGCCGGTGCAGCCGATCGCGATCGTCACGTACCGCTTGCCCTCACGGCGGTAACCGGCCGCGATGAGGCGCAGCAGCTCGGCGTACCGGTCGAGGAACTCCTTGGCGCCGGGCTGGTTGAAGACGTACGCCGAGACCTCCTCGTTGAGGCCGTTGAAGGGGCGCAGCTCCGGGATCCAGTGCGGGTTGGGCAGGAAGCGCATGTCGGCGACGAGGTCGGCGTCGACGGGAAGGCCGTACTTGAAGCCGAAGGACATGACGGTGGCCCGCAGTTCGGGCTCCTCCTCGCCGGCGAACTGGGCGTCCATCTTGGCGCGCAGTTCGTGGACGTTGAGGCTGGAGGTGTCGATGACGAGGTCGGCGTCGCCGCGCAGTTCGCGCAGCAGCTCGCGCTCGGCGTCGATGCCGTCGACGATGCGTCCGTCGCCCTGGAGGGGGTGCGGGCGGCGCACGGATTCGAAGCGGCGCACCAGGGCGTCGTCGGAGGACTCCAGGAAGACGATCCGCCGGGTGACGTTCTTCGACTCCAGGTCGGCGAGGGACTCGCGGAGGTTGTCGAAGAAGCGCCGCCCGCGTACGTCGACGACGACCGCGATCCGTGCCACGTTGCCCTGGGAGCGGGCGCCGAGTTCCACCATGGTGGGGATCAGGGCGGGCGGGAGGTTGTCGACGACGAACCAGCCGAGGTCCTCCAGACACTTGGCGGCCGTGGACCGCCCGGCCCCGGACATGCCGGAGATGATCACCAGTTCGGGGATGGCTGCCTCGGGCACCCCGGCGGCTGTCGTGCTGTCCGTACTCACCTGTGCTCCGTCGTCCTGGACCGCCTGCTGCGAAGCCTGATCGTCGCCGGTTTCCTTGTGCGTCCGATCTCGGTCCGCTGTGGGCTGCTTCTCTTGTTCCGTCATGTCTCCTGCCCCCGTCGCTCGTCCGGGGCGCCCGCGGGTACGGGCTCCCCCGGGGCACCCGCCGTCGTCCCGGGTGTCCCGTCTTCCATGTCATCCATGATCTCTCCAGTCGCCGTGTTCACGGCGGGTGCGGCCGGGGCCGCCTGGGCGAGGGCCACCGCGATGGTCTCGGCGGTCTTGCGACCTATGCCCGGAACCTCGCAGATCTGATCGATTGTCGCGGATCGCAGCTTCTTCACCGAACCGAAGTGCTTGATCAGCGCCTGCTTGCGGGTCTCGCCGAGTCCGGGCACGTCGTCCAGGGGGCTCGCCCGGAACCGCTTGGCGCGCTTGGCGCGCTGGTAGGTGATCGCGAAGCGGTGGGCCTCGTCGCGGACGCGCTGCAGGAGGTAGAGGCCCTCGCTGGTGCGGGGCAGCACCACCGGGTCGTCCTCGCCGGGCAGCCAGACCTCCTCCAGACGCTTGGCGAGACCGCACACGGCGATGTCGTCGATGCCGAGCTCGTCGAGGGCCTTCTGGGCGGCGGCGACCTGCGGCTGGCCGCCGTCGACCACCACCAACTGCGGCGGATAGGCGAACCTCTTGGGACGGCCTTCCTCGTCCTTCAGCTCGTCGCCGTCGGCCCACTCCCCCGTCTTCTCCTTCTCGGCGAGATAGCGCCGGAAGCGGCGGGTGATCACCTCGTGCATGGAGCGGACGTCGTCCTGGCCCTCGAAGCCCTTGATCTGGAAGCGGCGGTACTCGCTCTTGCGGGACAGTCCGTCCTCGAAGACGACCATCGACGCCACGACGTCGTCGCCCTGGAGGTGCGAGATGTCGTAGCACTCGATCCTGAGGGGGGCGCTGTCCAGGTCGAGGGCCTCGGAGATCTCCTCCAGGGCGCGCGAGCGGGTGGTGAGGTCGGAGGCGCGCTTGGTCTTGTGGAGGATCAGGGACTGCTGGGCGTTGCGCGCGACGGTCTCCATGAGGGACTTCTTGTCGCCGCGCTGCGGGATGCGCAGCGAGACGTTCGACCCGCGCCGGTCCGTCAGCCACTGCTGGACCGGCTCCACCGGGTCGGGCAGGGCCGGGACGAGGACCTCCTTGGGGACGGAGTCCCCGGTCTCCTCGCCGTAGAGCTGCTGCAGGGCGTGCTCGACGAGGGCCGCGGTCGTGACGTCCTCGACCTTGTCGGTGACCCAGCCGCGCTGGCCGCGCACGCGTCCGCCGCGGACGTGGAAGATCTGGACGGCCGCCTCCAGCTCGTCCTCGGCGACCGCGATCAGGTCGGCGTCGGTCGCATCGGCGAGGACGACCGCGCTCTTCTCCATGGCCTTGCGCAGGGCCTCGATGTCGTCGCGCAGCCGGGCCGCCCGCTCGTACTCCATCTCCTCGGCCGCCTCCGTCATCCGCTGCTCCAGGCGGCGGATGTACGTGCCGGTGCGGCCGACCATGAAGTCGCTGAACTCCTCGGCCAGTTCGCGGTGTTCCTCCTCGGAGACGCGGCCGACGCAGGGCGCGGAGCACTTGCCGATGTAGCCGAGCAGGCAGGGGCGGCCGGTGCGGGTGGCGTTCTTGAAGACGCCGGCCGAGCAGGTGCGGACGGGGAACACGCGCAGCAGCAGGTCCACGGTGTCGCGGATCGCCCACGCGTGTCCATAGGGCCCGAAGTAGCGGACGCCCTTCTTCTTGTGACCGCGCATCACCTGCACGCGCGGGTACTCCTCGTTCATCGTCACCGCGAGGTACGGGTAGCTCTTGTCGTCGCGGTACTTGACGTTGAACCGGGGGTCGAACTCCTTGATCCAGGAGTACTCCAGCTGAAGTGCCTCGACCTCCGTGGACACGACCGTCCACTCCACCGACGCGGCCGTGGTGACCATCGAGCGCGTGCGCGGGTGGAGTCCGGCCAGGTCCTGGAAGTAGTTCGCCAGGCGCTGGCGCAGGCTCTTCGCCTTTCCGACGTAGATCACCCGGCGGTGCTCGTCGCGGAACTTGTAGACCCCGGGCGAGTCCGGGATCTCTCCCGGCCTGGGGCGGTAGCTGGAGGGATCGGCCATGTTTCACACCCTACTGGCGCGGAGTGACAGCGCGGCGGGGCTGTGGACAACGCCGGGCGCGCCCGGCGGAACTCCGGCCGGAACTCCTACCGCGACTCCAGAAAGGTGAGAACCGCCAGGACCCGGCGGTGGTCGTCGGCGGCCTCCGGAAGGCGGAGTTTGCCCAGGATGCTGCGGACGTGCTTCTCGACGGTGCCCTCGGTGACCCACAGCCTGCGGCCGATGCCGGCGTTGGAGCGGCCCTCCGCCATCAGCGCCAGGACCTCGCGCTCCCGGGTGCTGAGGACGGACAGCGGGTCGTCGCGGTGCTGCGCCGAGAACAGTTCGTGCACCAGGGAGGGGTCGACGACCGAGCCGCCCTTGCGGATGCGGTCGAGGGCCTCGATGAAGTCGTCGACGACCGTGACCCGGCTCTTGAGCAGATAGCCGATCCGGTGCCCGCCGGCCAGCAGCTCCAGGGCCTCCTCGACCTCGACGTACGCCGAGAGGACGAGGATGCCGGTGGCGGGGTGGCGCTCCCGGATCGTACGGGCCGCCTTGAGGCCCTCGGTGGAGTGGTCCGGGGGCATCCTGATGTCGACGATCGCGAGGTCGGGCCGCTCGGTGTCGACCAGTTCCAGGAGCCGTACGGCGTCGCCCGCCTGGCCCGCCACCTCGTAGCCCACGCGTTCGCACAGGCTCGCCAGGCCCTCCCTGAGCAGCACGTCGTCGTCCGCGAGAACGACCCGTCCCCGCGCGGTCTGCTGCGATGCGTCCATCGTCTCGGCTCCCCTTGCCCGACCGGTGCCGTGCGCCAGGCACAGCCTGCCGGACGGGGTCGGGTACGGCCAGCGGGTACGGGAATTGGGGGGTGACCGTGACGACAGGAGGCCGGGTCCGGACGATTCTCGTAGCAGTGCGAACGCGAGCGGACCGGTCGCCCCCGGTGAGGGGTTACGGGCCGCGGGTCGCAAGGGCTGCGGGAGATGCGGCGGACACGGGCGGAGAGACGACTACGGTCGGTCCATGTCCGCCGGTACGAGGACGACACCCGGTTTCCGAAGGACTTCCTGGACCCCCATCGCGTACGCCTCGGGCGGTCACGACTCCCTCCGGGGCAGCGGCAGCGGCAGCCGCACGGTGAGTGTCGTGCCCTCCCCCGGTGGGCTGTCGACGCGCAGTTTGCCGCCGATCGCCTCGACCCGGTCGACGAGTCCGATGAGCCCGGAGCCGTCCCCGGGGTCGGCGCCGCCCACTCCGTCGTCGGCGATCGTCACCTCCAGGACGTCGTCCCCGGCCCGCGCCGTCACCTGCACGAAGCTCGCGCGCGCGTGCTTGGCGGCGTTGGTGAGGGACTCGGAGGTCACGTAGTAGACGGCGACCTCCGTCTGTTCCGGGAGGCGGCCCGGGGGCAGCCTCAGGTCGAGTTCCACGGGGACGGCCGAGCGGCGGGCGAGCGCGCGCAGGGCGGGGCCGAGGCCGCCCTTGGAGAGGATCGCGGGGTGGATGCCGCGCGCGACCTGCAGCAGGTCGGTGAAGGCGTCGTCCAGGCCCTTGGCGATGTGTTCCAGTTGTTCGGCGAGTTCCTCCGGCTGTTCGTCCAGCATCGACTGGGCGATTCTGAGGTCGAGTTGGAGCGAGACGATCCGCTGCTGGACCCCGTCGTGCAGATCGCGTTCGATACGGCGCCTGGAGGCGTCCCCGGCTGCCACCACGCGCGCGCGTGACGCCGTGAGCTGGTCGCGGCTGTCGGCGTTGGCGAGGGCGGTGGCGACGAGTTCGGTGAAGTCGGCGAGCCGGGACTCGATGCCCGGGGGCAGGGGTTCCGCGCCGGCGACGGCCGCGACGACGGCACCCCACAACCGGTCGTCCAGAACGATGGGGACGCCGACCGAACGGCCCACGCGGGCGGGGCGGGCGGTACGCGCCACCTCCGCCGCCGCGGCCGTCTCGGCCTCCACAGCGGGACTGCGGGCGGAACCGACGACAGTGGCCGTTCCGTCGGCGCCGTAGCGCAGGACGGCGGCCGAGCCGCTGCCCAGGACCTTGCCGACCTGGTCGGCGACTTCGGAGAACACCTCGTGCGGCGGCACCCCGCGCGCGACGAGGGTGGCGACCCGGCGCAGCGCGGTCTGCTCTCGGGCGGCGCGGCGGCTCTCGGTGACATCGCGTGCGGCGGCGTAGATCAGGCCCTCGCCGGTGACCGGGCGGGCGGTCCACTGGAGCCAGCGTTCGGTGCCGTCGTCCCGGAGGAAGCGGTTCTCGAACTCGCCCAGTTCGACACCCTTCGCCAGCCGGTCGAGGGCGGCACGCGTGCGTGCCCGGTCCTCCGGGTGCACGAACTCCAGCCACGGTCTGTCCAGCAGCACCTCGGCGGAGTGGCCGAGGGTCCGCTCGAAGGCGGGGTTGACGCGCTTGAAGTAGCCGTCGAGGCCCGCGATGCACAACAGGTCGAGGGAGAGGTGGAAGATGCCCGCCAGTTCCTGCTCGGCCTTGTCGCGGCGCCCGTGGGCGGCGACGAAGGAGGCCACGGTGCCGTTCATGCCGTCCAGCAACCGCGCCCACGCCCCCTCGAAGGCGACGACGTCCGCGCGGTGGCCGAGCCGGTTGTCGTCGATCGCCGCGCTCATGGCGTTGATCTCGGCGGCGAGCCGTCCGCTGGTGACCCGCAGTTCGCGGAACGTGTCGGCGACGGCGCCGAGTTCGTCCCGGCCGGCGTACCGGATGTCGTACGACAGGTCGCCCTCGGAGAGTGCCCGGGCGCCCGCGGCGACCTCGCTGAGCGGGCGGGTGATCGACAGCCGCAGGGCCAGTGCGAGGACGGTGACGGCGGCCAGGACGGCCAGCGACACGCTGAGGTCGCGGGTCTCCCGCGCGCGTGCGGTGTACAGGTCCCCCGTGGCGTCCCGGCCGAGTTCCGCGGCGGCCCGGTGCTGGATGACGCGCAGTGCCGCAATGCGTTGGGTGGAGGCGGTCAGCCAACTGTCGTACGTGGGCCAGGCGTTGCGCTCGGCGTGCGGGTCGGCGAGGGTCTCGCGGGTCCGGCGGACGACGAGGCCCGGGTGCTGGAGGAGGACGACGTACAGCCTGCCCTTGAGGCCGGCGGGCGCGGTCTGGCCGAAGTCGTCCAGGAGCGCCTTCTCCAGGGCGGACCAGCGGTCCGTGGCGATGGGGTGCGGGGCGTCGGGGCCGGCGAACAGGACGGCCAGTTCGGTGCGTTCGCGTTCGGCGGCCTCGATGGCGTTCAGGAGCGCGATGTGGGCGTCGGCGGCCTGGCCCGAGGTGCGGGTCGGGCGGCCGGACTCCAGGGTGGCGGTCAGCTCCAGGAGGTCGCTCTCGATCGTGTCGTACTGGTCGGCGAGTTGGGGCGCGGTGAGGGAGCCGGTCCCGGTCTGCAGCCGCAGGGCGCGCAGTTGACGGCTGCGGGCGTCGAGGCGGCCCGGCACGTCGAGCGGTCCGGTCCAGTCGGCGGTGCCGCGGAGGGCCGCGTGCAGGGCCCCGTCGGTGGCGTGCTGCGCGACGGCGCGTTCCTTCAGGGTCGCCGGTCCGGGACGCAGCCTGACCTTCACGGCGGCGATGCGTTCCCTGGCGAGCGCGTCGGTCAGCGCGGTGGTCCGGAACGACAGCTCGGTCGCCGTACGGAAGCCTCGCAGGGTCTGGGCGTCGTGCCACTGCGAGACGGCGCCGAACGCGGTGAACGCCATCATGCCGGTCACCGGGAGCAGCACCAGGAGCATCAGCTTGCGCCCGACGCGCAGGCGGGCGAGGAAGGGGACGCGGAGGGCGGCGGTGGACCGGGAGCGGCGCATGGCGGGTTCTCAGCAGCGGCCGGTGGGTGGGGAGTGCGGATGGTGGTCGGTCACGTGCTCAGCCTGCCCCGAACCAGCCATGATCGTCAGGGTCTTGGGGAGTACGGGTGCCGCGAAGTCGGGCACGCGCGCGTGGCGCTCGGGGCGGGCACGCGCGCGTGGCGCTCGGGGCGGGCACGCGCGCGTGGGGCCCGTTTTCACGAGGTGTTCGTCGGATACCCGTCGTGCGCCGCGAGGTCCTTGTCGATCTTCTTCGCGGCCTCGTCCAGGGTGGCCTGGACCGGAGCCCGATCGAAGATGATCTTCACGAAGGCCCGGGAGAAGGCGTCGGTGATCGCCGGATAGGCCGGCGTCTGCGGCCGGGGGCGGGCCACGCCGTCCCGGAGCTGCTCGATGAACAGGTGCTCGGGGCCGCCCCGGGCGTACTGCGGCGAGAGTTTGATCGCGCTCTCGGTGGCCGGGATCGCCCCGTTGGCCACGGTCATCCGGTGCACCTGGGCGGGCCGGAGCAGGAAGGACAGGAAGCGCCAGACGGCGTCCCCGTCGGCGTTGCCCGCCGGGAGGCCCCACTGGAAGGAGCCCATGCCGGTGACGGTGCCCTGGCCGAAATCGGGCAGCGGGACGATCGTGACGTCCCCGGGGAAGGCCTTGTTGAATTCCGGATAGGTCCAGTGGCCGCACCAGGAGATCGCGCTGCGGCCGCCGACGAACGCCTTGTCGTCCTTGACCATGTCGATGAACCCGGCCTTGGCCCAGTTCTGCATGACGGTGAGCGCCTTGACCGAACCGGGGCCGTTCACATAGCCGTCGGCGGTGCGGTGGTTGCCGGGCTCGACGAGGTCGCCGCCCGCCGACCACACGGCGGGCGCGAAGCCGTAGGTGTTCCACTCCTGGCCCGGCTGCGAGTAGACGAGCCGCAGGTCGAGCGGCGCCCGATAGCCCAGGGTGCGCAACTTGCGCAGGACGCCGGTCAGTTCGGTGGCCGTCCAGGCGTCCTTGGGGCCGGTCGGGATGCGTATTCCGGCCTTCTTCATGACGGACTTGCGCACATACAGGCCCATGCCCGAGTCGAAGGTGCCGATGCCCCACAACCTGCCCGCGTAGGTGCCCTGTTGGCGGATTGTCGGCAGCAGGTCGGCGCGGACGCCCGCGGGCACGCAGGAGTCGATCGGCCGGAGCTTGCCCGACCAGGCGTAGCTGTAGAGGTTGGGGCCGTCGAAGTCGAGGAGGTCGGGCAGGTCGCCACTGGCGGCGGCGGAGAGCACCAGGTCGGTGTAGGCGCGGTTCTCCGGGAGGGTGACCGGTTCGACCCGCACCTGCTTCTGCCGCTTGTTGAACTCCTTCACCTGGCTCTGCAGCGTGGTGAGCTCGCCGCTCGGGCCCGCGTGGAACCACACGGTGATGTGCGCGGTGCCGTTGATCTTCCCGTCGCAGGTGGTGTCCTTCGGGGACGCGCTCACCCCCTTGGCGTCGCTCCCGCCGCCGTCGCACGCGGCCAGCAACAGGGCCGCGCACAGCACCCACGGAGTCAGGGTGCCCCGTACCCGGCGGCTCCGGCGGACCGCGGGCCACGCGCGCGTGGCGCTCGTACCGCTCACCGCACACCCCCCACTCGACCGGCCGACTCGGCCTCCCCAGGGTGGCGACATGCTACCGCCCGTCGTAGCGCCATCGCCCTGTGTGCACGAGAACCTCCGTTCCCGGCACGGGACTTCAGCACTTTCCGGCTAGCCGGAAGGCGCGAGAGACCGCTCGTTGGCAAGCTGTGGACATGTCGCTGCGCTGTCTCCTCGTCGATGACAGCGCCCGGTTCCTGGAGGCGGCTCGCGCCCTGCTGGAACGCGGCGGAGTCGAGGTCGTCGGTACTGCCTCGACGGGCGCGGACGCCGTCTCCCGGGCTCGGGAGACGGCTCCTGACGTCGTCCTGGTCGATCTCGACCTCGACGGCGAGAACGGCTTCGACGTCGCGCGCCGCCTGGTGTGCGACGTACCGGCGGTGATCCTCATCTCGACCCACTCCCGGGAGGACTTCCAGGAACTGATCGCCGCCAGCCCCGCGCGCGGATTCCTGCACAAGTCGTCCCTGTCCGCGCGGGCGATCAGGGACGTGCTGGGCGACGACGAGCGGCCCGCGCCGCCGTGAGACCACCCGCCGCGACTAGGCCAGATCACATATGCCTGATGGGCGACAGGTGTTGTCGGGACTTGGTCAACACGCTTCAATGCGGGGGAACTCGGGGCGTGAACTACGGCGTACGGATGTGAAGACCCTTCTCCGGAGCCGACGGGGGCCCCGAAGCAACCCGCGTGAACGGTCTGACCAGCCGTTGTGAACATTCACAGAAAGGGCCCCTGCATGCCGCACGCCACACAGCAGGCGGACGCCGCCACCGCGGAACTCGACTCGGCCCTGCGCGGCGGCCCCTTCCATGTCGCGCTGCGCGCCGCCATCGCCGCCCGCGGACTGCCGCTGCAGCGCGTCCAGCACCACCTGACGCGCTATGGGGTCAAGGTCGGCGTCACCAGCCTGAGCTACTGGCAGCAGGGCGCCCGCCGCCCGCAGCGCCCCGAGTCGCTGCGCGCCGTACGAGCCCTGGAGGAGATCCTCCAGCTCCCGGAGGAGTCGCTGATCCGGCTGCTCGCCGAGGCCGAGGAACGCTCGGTGGCCGCCCGCCCCGCGGCCCGCTCCTACCGCTCCTTCGTCGAGGCCTCGGGCGTCCTGGAGCAGCTGCTGGCCGAGCTGGAGTCCACGCCCGACAGCGGGCTGCACACCTTCGGGCACCACGAGCGGGTACGCGTCGGCCCGCGCCGCGAGCTGGCCAGCCGCGAGTCGCACCACATCGTCCGCGCCCACCGGGACGGCATCGACCGCTTCATCGCGGTCCACTACGGCGACCCGGGCTGCACCCCGGAGCACATGACGGTGCACGCCCTGGAGAACTGCCGCACGGGCCGCGTCCGCCGCCACCACGACACCGGAATGCTGGTCGCCGAGCTCCTCTTCGGCACCCGGTTGCGCTCGGGAGATACGTTCCTCTTCCGCTACGGCGTCGAGGACGGCACGGCCGGCGTCTCCCGCGAGTACGTCCGTGACTTCGGTTCCGCGGGCGGCCAGTACGCGCTTCAGGTGAGCTTCGACGAGAACTCGCTGCCGGCGCGCTGCCACCGCTTCACCCAGCACTCGGCGGCGGCCCCGCGCAGCGGCCGTCAGGAGCTGCGGCTGACCGGACACCACTCGGTGCACCTCGTGGAGCCGCGGATGCGGTCGGGGATCGTGGGCATCGGCTGGGACTGGGAGTGAGCCGCCGCAGCCCCGGCGCTCCAGGGGTCAGGCGCCCGGTCCCGCCACGATCCTGCCGTTCTCGGCCGTCACCTTCAGCTCCGTCAGCGGCTCGGTCGCCGGGAACCGGAGCACCTTGCCCGTGGTGGCGTCGAACTGGCTGCCGTGGCACGGGCAGACGAGAGTCGTGCCGTCCAGCTTGTTGATGGGGCACTGCGCGTGCGTGCAGATCGTGCTGTACGCCTTGAGGGTGCCGTTCGCGGCGCGGCTCACGACCACGTTCCGATCGCGGTACAGCTTCGCGCTCCCGTTGGCGACCTCGCTCTCCGCGCCGAGGTCCACGGGCGCGGTCGGCGTCGCGGGAGCCCCTGAGCCGCCGCCCGAGCAGGCGGCGAGCCCGAGCCCGGCGACGGGTGTGAGGGCCGCTCCGCGCAGGACGGTACGACGGCTCGGGACGGGGCGGCCGGGCATGCGGGTCTCCAGCTGTTCGGGCTGTTCAGGGAGCGGTGCGCGACCTTTCGGAGGTCGCCGCACGCCGACGATACCGGTGGAGTTCCGCCCGCTTTGAGGCGGGTTCACCCGATGGGCGTTCACGGTACGTAAACGTTTGCGCAAGCGTTTACGTCGGGCACCGGATGAGATAGGTTCCCGGCCTGAAGACCTGCCGTGCTTGAGACAGGGGGACTCACGGTGGCCACCATGGTGGATGTCGCACGCAGCGCCGGTGTGTCCGTCGCGACCGTCTCGCACGTCCTGAACGACACCCGCCCGGTGCTGCCCGGCACCCGGCAGGCCGTGCTGAGCGCGATCGAGGAGCTGGGCTACATCCCCAACACCCTCGCCCGCTCCCTGGTGACGTCCCGCACCCGCTCCATCGGCCTCGCGGTGTCGGCGATCAGCAACCCGTACTTCACGGAGATCCTCCAGGGCGTCGAGGCCGGCGCCCTGGAGCACGGTTACAGCCTGCTCATCGCCGACCCGCACGACGACCCGGAGCACGAGCTCAAGGTCGGCCGACTCCTGCACGAGCGCCGGGTGGACGGCATGATCGTCGCGCCGTCGGCGGACCCCGACGCACTCGTCGCGTACCTCGGGCGGCACTCCGTACCGACGGTGTTCCTGGACCGGGTGGTCGAGGTGCCCTCGGACACCGCGTCCCCATCGGACGACGCGTCCCCCTCCGACCAGGCATCCCCCTCCCACCAGGCGGGTCCCTTCGACCAGGTGTGCGCCGAGAACATCGAACCGACGGCGCGGCTGGTCACCCATCTCGCCGGACTCGGCCACCGCAGGATCGGCCTCGTCGCGGGCCTGCCCGGGCTCAGCACCACCGGCGAGCGGATCGCCGGATACCGGCACGGCCTCGCCGCCGCCGGACTCCCTTACGACGAGCGGCTGTTGGCGCACGGTGACTCCGAGTCGGCCGCCGCCGAGCGGGCCACCGCGGCCCTGCTCTCCCTCGCCGCGCCGCCCACGGCCCTGGTCACCGCCAACAACGCGATGACCATCGGCGCCCTGCGCGCCCTGCGCGAGCGCGGTCTGTCCGTCCCCGGCGACCTCGCGCTGTGCTGCTTCGACGACTTCGCCTGGGCCGACCTGTTCGAGCCCCGGCTCACCGCGATCGCCCAGCCCAGCAAGGAGATCGGCGCCGAGGCCGTACGGCTGCTGCTGGACCGACTCGCCGCGCCGGACCGGCCCGCCCGTGTGCTGCGGCTCCCCTGCGCGTTCGTACACCGCACGTCGTGCGGCTGCCCCGACCAGCCCGAGAAGTCCACGAAGGGAAATGTCTCGTGATCGTCGTCGCCGGTGAGGCCCTGATCGATCTGGTACCGCAGGGCCCGGGTGCCCTCGCGGTCCTCAAACCGGCGCTCGGCGGCGGCCCCTACAACACCGCCGTCGCGCTCGGCCGTCTGGGCTCCGCCACCGCCTTCTGCTCACGCGTCTCCCAGGACGCCTTCGGCGAGGCCCTGCTCGCCGGGCTGCGCCAGGCCGACGTGGACGTCCTGGACGTACAGCGCGGCCCGGAGCCGACCACGCTCGCGGCAGCCACGCTCGACGCGAACGGCTCGGCCACCTACTCCTTCTACGTCGACGGCACCGCCGACCGGCTGTTCGCGATGCCCTACGCGCTGCCGGCCGAGACCGAGGCGGTGTCCTTCGGCACCTGTTCGCTCGTCCTGGAGCCGGGCGCGAGCGCCTACGAGGAGTTGCTGCGGACCGCTGCCGCACGGGGCGTGTTCACCGCGCTCGACCCGAACATCCGGGCCGGTCTGATCCCCGACGCGGACGCCTACCGGGCGCGTTTCAAGAGCTGGCTGCCGCATGTGTCGCTGCTGAAGCTCTCCGAGGAGGACGCCCTGTGGCTCGGGGGCAACCCCGTCGAGTGGCTGGACGCCGGTCCCTCGGCCGTCGTGATCACCCAGGGCGGCGACGGTCTCACCGCGTTCACCCGGGACGGCAAGGTGTATCCGGTGCCGGGCGAGAAGGTCGACGTCGTGGACACGATCGGGGCCGGCGACACCGTCAACGCGGCGCTGCTGCACGGCCTGTCCGCCCGCGACGCGCTGTCCCCGGAGGGGCTGGCGGGCCTCGGCCGCGACGGCTGGACCCGGTTGCTGCGGTACGCGGCGCGGGCGGCGGCGATCACCTGTTCCCGGGCGGGGGCGGAGCCGCCGTACGCCTCCGAACTGGGCGATCTGTAGCGGGTGTTGAGCGAGTGCGGCGCCCCACGGGAGTTCCCGTGGGGCGCCGCGTCCTTGTGTCTGCTCCGCGATGGTCAGGCCTTGCGGGCCCGCGTCGTCTTCTTCGCGGGCGCGGCCTTCTTGGCAGGCGCGGCGGTCTTCTTCGCGACCGCCGCGGTCTTCTTGGCGGCGACCTTGCGCGGGGCCTTCACGGGGGCTCCGTCGCTGATCCGGTCGGCGTCGAGGATCTCGCGCAGGAACTTGCCGGTGTGGCTGGCCCCCACGGCTGCGACCTGCTCCGGGGTGCCCTCGGCGATGACGAGTCCGCCGCCCGCGCCGCCTTCGGGGCCCATGTCGACGACCCAGTCGGCCACCTTGATCACGTCGAGGTTGTGCTCGATGACGATGACCGTGTTGCCCTTGTCGACCAGGCCGCCGAGCACGGTGAGGAGCTTGCTGATGTCCTCGAAGTGCAGGCCGGTGGTGGGCTCGTCCAGGACGTAGACCGTACGGCCGGTGGAGCGGCGCTGGAGCTCGCTGGCGAGCTTGACGCGCTGGGCCTCACCGCCGGACAGAGTGGTCGCCGACTGGCCGAGCCGGACGTAGCCGAGGCCGACGTCCTTGAGGGTGTTGAGGTGGCGGGCGATACCGGGGACCGCCTCGAAGAACTCCGTGGCCTCCTCGATCGGCATGTTCAGGACGTCGGCGATGGACTTGCCCTTGTAGTGGACGTCCAGGGTCTCCCGGTTGTAGCGGGCGCCGTGGCAGACCTCGCACGGGACGTAGACGTCCGGCAGGAAGTTCATCTCGATCTTGATGGTGCCGTCGCCCGCGCAGTTCTCGCAGCGGCCGCCCTTGACGTTGAAGGAGAAGCGGCCGGGCAGATAGCCCCGCACCTTCGCCTCGGTCGTCTCCGCGAACAGCTTGCGGACGTGGTCGAAGACTCCGGTGTACGTCGCCGGGTTGGACCGGGGGGTGCGGCCGATGGGCGACTGGTCGACGTGCACGACCTTGTCGACGAGGTCGTCGCCGTCCACGCGCGTGTGCCGTCCCGGTACGTTCCTCGCGCCGTTCAGCTCGCGGGCCAGGTGCGTGTACAGGATGTCGTTGACCAGGGTCGACTTGCCGGAGCCGGAGACGCCGGTGACCGCGGTGAACACACCCAGGGGGAACGAGACGTCGATGTCCTGGAGGTTGTTCTCCCGGGCGCCGTGGACCGTGAGCCGGCGGGAGGGGTCGAGCGGGCGGCGGATCTCGGGCAGCGGGATGGCCTTCTTGCCGGACAGGTACTGCCCGGTCATCGACTCGTCGTTGGCGAGCAGCTCCTTCAGGGAGCCGCTGTGCACGACCTTGCCGCCGTGCTCGCCCGCGCCGGGGCCGATGTCGACGATCCAGTCGGCGACCTTGATGGTGTCCTCGTCGTGCTCGACGACGATGAGCGTGTTGCCCATGTCGCGCAGCCGGACCAGGGTCTCGATCAGCCGGTGGTTGTCGCGCTGGTGCAGGCCGATGGACGGCTCGTCCAGGACGTACAGGACGCCCACGAGTCCGGAGCCGATCTGGGTGGCCAGACGGATGCGCTGGGCCTCGCCGCCGGAGAGGGTGCCGGCCGCGCGGTTCAGCGAGAGGTAGTCGAGACCGACGTCGACCAGGAAGCGCAGCCTCTCGTTGCACTCCTTCAGCACGCGCTCGGCGATCTTCTTGTCGCGGGCGTCGAGCTTCATCGCGCCCAGGAACTCCGCGCAGTCGCTGATGGACATGCCGGAGATCTCGGCGATCGACTTGTCCATGATCGTGACCGCGAGGACGACGGGCTTCAGGCGCGTGCCGTGACAGGTGGGGCAGGGCACCTCGCGCATATAGCCCTCGAAGCGCTCCCTGCTGGCGTCGCTCTCCGCCTCGCCGTGCCGCCTCTTGACGAAGGGGACCGCGCCTTCGAAGGGCGTCGTGTAGACCCGCTCACGGCCGTACCTGTTGCGGTACCGCACCTCGATCTGGGTCTTGTGGCCGTAGAGCAGGGCCTTCTTCGCGCGCTGCGGTAGGCCCGCGAAGGGGATGTCGGTGCGGAAGCCCAGGGCGTCCGCGAGAGCGCCGACGAGGCGGCCGAAGTAGTCCTTGGTGTGGCCGTGCGACCAGGGGTGGATGGCGCCCTCGTCGAGCGACTTGTCCTCGTCCGGGACGATCAGCTCGGCGTCGACCTCCATGCGCGTGCCGATGCCGGAGCACTCCGGGCAGGCGCCGAAGGGCGAGTTGAAGGAGAAGGAGCGGGGCTCCAGCTCCTCGAAGGACAGGTCGTCGTACGGGCAGTACAGGTGCTCCGAGAACATGCGCTCGCGCTCGGGGTCGTCCTCGGGGAGGTCGACGAAGTCGAGCACGACCATGCCGCCGGAGAGCCCGAGGGCGGTCTCCACGGAGTCGGTGAGGCGGCGCTTGGCGGAGTCCTTCACCGTGAGGCGGTCGATGACCACCTCGATGGTGTGCTTCTCCTGCTTCTTCAGGACGGGCGGCTCGGAGAGCTGGATGGTCTCGCCGTCCACGCGCGCGCGGCTGTAGCCCTTGGTCTGGAGGTCCGCGAACAGGTCGACGAACTCGCCCTTGCGCTCGCGCACCAGCGGCGACAGGACCTGGAAGCGGCTGCCTTCCGGCAGCGCCAGGACCTTGTCGACGACGGCCTGCGGCGACTGTCGCGTGATCGGGCGGCCGCACTCCGGGCAGTGCGGCTTGCCGATGCGCGCGAAGAGCAGGCGCAGGTAGTCGTAGACCTCGGTGATGGTGCCGACCGTCGAGCGCGGGTTGCGCGAGGTCGACTTCTGGTCGATGGAGACGGCCGGGGAGAGACCTTCGATGAAGTCGACGTCCGGCTTGTCCATCTGGCCGAGGAACTGGCGGGCGTACGAGGAGAGCGATTCCACGTAGCGCCGCTGGCCCTCGGCGAAGATCGTGTCGAA
Organism: Streptomyces sp. NPDC001100; assembly: GCF_053598575.1. Classification (NCBI taxonomy): domain Bacteria; kingdom Bacillati; phylum Actinomycetota; class Actinomycetes; order Kitasatosporales; family Streptomycetaceae; genus Streptomyces; species Streptomyces sp. NPDC001100. The sequence continues at coordinate 267,224 of NZ_JBSFKO010000005.1, read as the reverse complement.
GGCCAGGGAGGACTTGCCCGACCCGGACAGGCCCGTGAACACGATGAGCGAGTCGCGTGGCAGGTCGAGCGAGACATTCTTCAGATTGTGCTCGCGCGCGCCACGGACGATGAGACGGTCGGCCACGCCGGTCCGCACCTTTCTTGAGAGAAGTGACAGGGGCGGGGCCCCCGTCGTTCTCAGACTAGGGGGAGCCACTGACAACGCCGGTCGGAATCCCGGCCGAGGCATAACAACCTCCGGCCTTCCAGCATGCCCGACGCCGCACCCGACGATATAGCACGTGCATTCGATTTACGGCACAGCTTCACCACCTTCACCCAAAGGTGTGGCGGGACTAGGGTCAGCAGCATGATTGATCACGCTCATGACCTGGCCTCTGTACATGACGCGACCGAACGGCTCCTCACCGCAGCCGCCGCACTGGACAACGCCTCGGCCGCCGAGCCGTCACGGCTCCCGGGCTGGAGCCGCAATCACGTCCTCGCCCACATCGCCCGCAACGCGGACGCCCTCGTGAACGTCCTGGAGGGGCGCCCCATGTACGCCACGGCGAGCGTCCGTGACGCCGACATCGAGCGCGACGCCCCTCGCCCCCTCGACGTCCAGCTCGCCGACGTGCGCGAGAGCGGGGCCCGTTTCCAGGCGGTCGGCGCCGTTCCGGCGGACTGGTCGCGCACCGTGGAGCTGCGCAACGGGGTCGTCGACACCGCGGCACGGGTGCCGTTCCGGCGGTGGGCCGAGGTCGAGCTGCATCACGTGGACATGGGGATCGGGTACGAGCTGGAGGACCTGCCCGAGGAGTTCACCCAGCGGGAGATCGACTTCCTCGTCGAGCGGTTCACCGGGCACCCCGACGTGCCGTCGACGCACCTTTCGGACGGCACGCGCGCGTGGAGCACGGGCCGGCCCGCCGAGAAGCCCGAAGTCACCGTCACCGGCGGTCCGGCGGAGCTGCTCGGCTGGCTCTGCGGACGCCGTGACGGGTCCGGTCTGACGGTCGACGGCGGCTCCTTGCCGACGCTTCCCCCGCTATAGGGTGACCGCCATGACGTACAGCGGAGAGGTCACGGTCGGCGGTCCGGCGGACGTGCATGAGCTCACGGACCTGATGATCACCAAGATCGCGGTCGGCCCCATGAACAACAACGCCTACCTGCTGCGCTGCCGGGCCACGGGGGAGCAGCTGCTGATCGACGCGGCCAACGACGCGGAGACCCTGCTCGGCACCATCGGCGACGACGGCATCGCGTCCGTCGTCACCACCCACCAGCACGGCGACCACTGGCAGGCGCTCGCCGAGGTCGTGACGGCCACGCGCGCGCGTACCCACGCGGGCCGCGAGGACGCCGACGGCATCCCGGTGCCGACCGACGTCCTGGTCGACGACGGCGACACGATCCGGGTGGGGCGGGTCGAACTGACCGCGCGTCACCTCGTGGGCCATACGCCGGGCTCGATCGCGCTCGTCTACGACGACCCGCACGGGCACCCTCACGTGTTCACCGGGGACTGTCTGTTCCCGGGCGGCGTGGGCAACACCCGTAAGGACCCCGAGGCGTTCGCCAGCCTGATCCACGACGTCGAGACGAAGATCTTCGGCACGCTCCCGGACGAGACCTGGGTCTACCCGGGGCACGGCAACGACACGACGCTGGGCGCCGAGCGTCCGCATCTGCCGGAGTGGCACGCGCGCGGGTGGTGAACTCCCGGGCGTGAAGCGGTTCCCGCGCGCCCCGTGTGAATCCTTCGCACGCGCCGGTGCCATACGCGCGCTCCCGGCACACTTGGTTGCGCGGTCAACTGGAAGCAGCCCCGCTCAGGATGACGGCTCCTGTGCGGATGGGCCGCCGGTCCATCGATCCCCGCCCTCGACCGGCGGCCCCGGCAAGCGTGTCGCGGGCGGGAGCGCACAGGGGTTGTTCACAAAAACGCAACACCCGTTCCCAATATGCGGACATTGAGGGCTGTGACCTCGACAAACAGGACGTTTGGCTGTCACTCTCCCGCCATGCACCTTGCCCCTCGCGCACCGCGCCGCGCGATAGCCGCCGTCACCATAGCCCTCTTCGCCACCGCTGTCGGCTGTGCTCCGCAACCGGACGACAAGGCCTCCGACAAGGCCTCCACGTCCGCCGGGACCACCTGCGCCAAGGGCAAGCTGGCCACCCAGACCTCCGGCAAGCTGACGATCGCGACGGACGAACCGGCGTACGAGCCCTGGTTCGAGAACGACAAGCCCGCCAACGGCAAGGGCTTCGAGTCGGCGGTCGCCTACGCCGTGGCCAAGCAGCTCGGCTACGACAAGAGCGCCGTCGTCTGGCAGAGCGTCCCCTTCAACAAGGCCTTCGCGCCCGGTGTGAAGACCTTCGACTTCGACATCAACCAGGTGTCGATCAGCGCCGAGCGCAAGAAGGCCGTCGACTTCTCCTCCGGCTACTACGACGTCCGTCAGGCCGTCATCGCGCTCAAGGGCAGCAAGGCCGCCAAGGCGACGACCATCGCGGGCCTGAAGGGCCTCAAGCTGGGCGCCCAGGTGGGCACCACGAGCCTGAACTACATCAGCGACGTGGTGAAGCCGACGCAGCAGGAGGCCGCGTTCTCCAAGAACGACCAGGCCGTCTCTGCGCTCAAGAACGGCCAGGTCGACGCGATCGTGGTCGACCTGCCGACCGCCTTCTACATCACCTCGGCCGAGGTGACCAACGCCAAGATCGTCGGCCAGTTCGAGAACCAGGGCGGCACGCCCGAGCAGTTCGGGCTCGTCCTCGACAAGGGCAGCGACCTCACGTCGTGCGTGACGTCGGCCGTGGACGCGCTCCGCAAGGACGGCACCCTGGCGGCGCTGGAGAAGCAGTGGCTGTCCGACGCCGTCGACGCCCCGGTCCTCAAGTGACCGTGGTGAAGGACGAGTCGGGCCGGGAGGGCGCGGACGACAAGGGCGACATGCCCGGCGGGGGCGACTCGTACGTCCCCTCCGAGCGACGCCTGGAGCGCGAGCGGCACAAGCGCGCGCGTGCCCGTCGCGCGACCGCGATCGCCGCGGCGTCGACGCTGATCACGGCCGTCGTCCTGTACGTCGTCGTGGTCAGCGCGCCGGGCTGGGAGCGCACCAAGGAGACGTTCTTCGACGGGCACTACGCGCGCGAGGCGTTCCCCAAGGTCCTCGAAGGCCTGTGGCTCAACATCCGGCTGCTGCTGATCTGCGGCGTCCTGGTGCTCGTCCTCGGGATGCTCATCGCCGTCGCACGCACCCTGCGCGGGCCGGTGTTCTTCCCGCTGCGGGTACTGGCGGCGGCCTACACGGACTTCTTCCGCGGGCTGCCGCTGATCATCAACCTGATGATCGTGGTCTTCGGAGTGCCCGCGCTGCGTCTCCAGGGCGTGACCGTCGACCCCGTATGGCTGGGCGGTACCGCGCTGACGCTGACGTACTCGGCGTACGTCGCCGAGGTGTTCCGCGCCGGCATCGAGTCCATCCACCCCTCGCAGCGCGCCGCGGCCCGTGCCCTGGGCCTGACCAACCGGCAGGCGCTGCGGCACGTGGTGCTCCCCCAGGCCGTACGCCGGCAGGTGCCGCCCTTGTTGAACGATCTGGTGTCCCTCCAGAAGGACACCGGGCTCGTGTCGATCGGCGGCGCGATCGACGCCGTACGGGCGTCCGACATCATCGCGCAGCGCGCCCTGAACTACACGCCGTACATCGTCGCGGGGCTCGTCTTCGTGGCGCTGACCATCCCGATGACCCGCTTCACGGACTGGGTGACCGCGCGGATGGACAAGCAGCGCGCCCAGGGAGGCACGACATGAGCACCGACGACACCGCTCCTGTGCTGCGCATGGAGTCCGTCCGCAAGACCTTCGGTACGTCCGTCGTCCTGCGGGACGTCGACCTGGAGGTCCCGCAGCACACCGTGACCGCGCTGATCGGCGCCTCCGGCTCCGGCAAGTCGACGCTGCTGCGGTGCGCGAACCTCCTGGAGGACATCGACGACGGCGCGATCTGGCTGGACGGCGAGGAGATCACCGATCCGCGCGTCGACCAGGACGCGATTCGGCGCCGTATCGGCGTGGTGTTCCAGGCGTACAACCTGTTCCCGCACATGACGGTCCTGGAGAACATCACCCTCGCCCCACGGCGGGTGCACGGCGTGTCCCGCGGGGAGGCCGAGGCACACGCGCGTGAGCTGCTGGAGCGGCTCGGGCTCGGGGACAAGGCGGGCGCCTACCCGGACCGGCTGAGCGGAGGTCAGCAGCAGCGGGTGGCGATCGTGCGCGCCCTGGCCGTACGGCCCCGGCTGCTGCTCTTCGACGAGATCACCGCCGCGCTCGACCCCGAGCTGGTCGGTGAAGTGCTCGCCGTCGTCCGGGACTTGAAGGACGAGGGCATGACCATGGTGCTGGCCACGCACGAGATGGGCTTCGCCCGGGACGTCGCCGACCAGGTGTGCTTCCTGGACGGAGGCGTGGTCCTGGAGCGCGGCACCGCCCAGCAGATCTTCGGCGACCCGCAGCAGGAGCGCACACAGCGCTTCCTGCGACGGATCGTGGAGGCGGGCCGACTGTGACGGGACTCTGTAACTGGTGGTCTGTAAGGGGCGTGCGCACGGAGGCCGAGGCTTACGCGTCGGCCTTCCCCGCCCCCGCCAGCGCGGCGACCCGCTCCACGCCGAACACGTACCCCTGCACCCCGCACCCCGCGATGACACCGTCGGCGCGCAGCGAGACGTAGGAGTGGTGCCGGAACGACTCGCGCTGGTGGATGTTGGAGATGTGGACCTCCAACACCGGTAGCCCGTCACAGGTGTTGAGGGCGTCCAGGATGGCGATGGAGGTGTGCGAGTACGCCCCCGGGTTGATCACGATGCCGCAGTGGTTGAGCCGCGCCTCGTGGATCCAGTCGACCAGCTCGCCCTCGTGGTTGGACTGCCGGAAGTCCACCGTGCCACCGTGCCCGGCCGCCGCCTTGACGCACAGGGCCTCGACGTCGGCGAGCGTGTCGGAGCCGTAGATCTCCGGTTGGCGCTGGCCGAGGAGGTTCAGGTTGGGGCCGTTGAGGATCATGATCGGGGCGTTGGCCAGGGTGCGGGGCACGGTTCCTCCGGTCCGTTCGGACATGTCGTTCGAGATGGGCCGCCGATTGACGGCCACTGCTCGGACCCGGTCTATCACGCCGCCTCCGCACCACCGCGCGCCCCCGTAACCGTTGTTCACTGTGGGTAGTTGACGCGGCATGCACTATGCACGCACCGTAAGCCCACCGTCCATGCTGCGGCTCGCCGCCGCCTCCCTCGCCGGAACCGCGATCGAGCTCTACGACTTCTTCGTCTACGGCACGGCGGCGGCCCTGGTCCTCGGCCCGTTGTTCTTCCCGACGTTCTCGCCGGTCGCGGGGACGCTGGCCGCCTTCGGGACGTTCGGTGTGGGCTTCGTGGCGCGACCGCTGGGCTCGATCCTGTTCGGGCACTTCGGGGACCGGCGTGGGCGGCGGCCGGTGCTCGTCGCGTCGTTGCTGCTGACCGGTGCCTCGACGGTCGCGGTCGGGTGCGTACCGTCGTACGGCTCGATCGGGGTGGCCGCTCCCGTGCTCCTCCTGGGCCTGCGTTTTCTGCAGGGCCTGGGGCTCGGCGGGGAGTGGGGCGGGGCGGTGCTGCTGACCGCCGAGCACGCGCCCGCCGGACGGCGCGGTCTGTGGTCGAGCTTTCCCCAGATCGGGCCGGCGGTGGGGTTCCTGCTCGCCAACGGCGTGATGCTGGCGCTGTCGGCGACCCTGACCGACGCGCAGTTCGCGCACTGGGGCTGGCGGGTGCCGTTCTGGGTGGCCGGGGCACTGGCACTCGGCGGGCTGTGGCTGCGTTCGTCGCTCGTCGAGAGCCCGCGGTTCCTCGAAATCGACGACCACGCGCGCGTGCCGCTCGCCGAAGTCGTGCGCGACCACTGGCGGCTGGTCCTGCTGACCGCCGGGGCGCTGTCGGTGGGATACGCCATCTTCTACGCGGTGACGACCTGGTCCCTCGCCTACGGCACGGAGCGGCTCGGGGTCGGCCGTACCGAGATGCTGGCCTGCATCATGGCCGCCGTGGTGGTGAAGGGCTCACTGACGCCGCTGGTGGCGCTGCTGAGCGACCGCTACGGACGCCGGTCGCTGTGCCTGCTGGGGTGCACGGCCGCCGCGCTGTGGATGTTCCCGATGGTCGCGCTGCTCGCCACGGGTGCGCCCCTGCTGATGTTCCTCGGATTCCTGGGGGCGCTGCTCGCGTTCGTGACGATGTTCGCCGTGCTGGGCGCCTATCTGCCGGAACTGTACGAGCCGCGGGTGCGCTGCACGGGCGCCGCCGTGGGCTACAACCTCGGCGGCGTGCTCGGCGGTGCGCTCACCCCGATCGTGGCGACGGCGCTCGCCGAGCACGGCGGGCGGGTTCCCTGGGGTGTGGGCGCCTATCTGACGGGGGTCGCACTGTTCAGCCTGGGCTGTTTCGCGCTGCTGCCGGAGACGCGGCCGGTACGGGTGGCGGTCCCCGAGCCGGCCACCGGGTGACGCGGCTACGGGTTGATCGCCAGCTCCAAGTACGCCGCGAACAGCACCAGATGGACGCCGCCCTGGAGCGGTGTCGCCCGTCCGGGCACCACCGTCAGCGAGCTGACCACGACCGTCAGGGCGAGCAGCACCATATGCGTGGAGCCGAGGCCGAGGACGAGTGGTCCGGAGAGCCAGATGGACGCCAGGGCGACGGCGGGGATGGTGAGGCCGATGCTGGCCATGGCCGAGCCGAGCGCCAGGTTGAGGCTGGTCTGTACCCGGTCGCGGCGGGCGGAGCGCAGGGCGGCGATGGTCTCCGGGAGCAGGACGAGCAGCGCGATGATCACGCCGACGACGGCGTGGTGCAGGCCGGCCGCCTCGACGCCGGACTCGATGGTCGGCGACACGCCCTTGGCCAGTCCTACGACTCCGATCAGGGCGAGGCCGAGCAGGCCCAGGCTGGTCAGGGCGGTGCGGGCGGTCGGCGCGTCCGCGTGGTGGTCCTTGGTGATCACCGCACCCTGCCGGGAGACCGGCAGGAAGTAGTCGCGGTGCCGCACGGTCTGCGTGGCCACGAAGAGGCCGTACAGGGCCAGTGAGGACAGTGCGGCGAAGGTGAGCTGGGCGCCGGAGAACTCCGGGCCCGGCTTGCTGGTGGTGAAGGTCGGCAGGACCAGGCTGAGCGTGGCCAGGGTCGCCACGGTGGCGAGGGCGGCACCCGTGCCCTCGGGGTTGAAGACCGCGGTGCCGTGGCGCAGCGAGGCGACGATCAGGCACAGGCCGACGATGCCGTTGCAGGTGATCATGACGGCCGCGAAGACGGTGTCTCTGGCGAGGGTCGAGCTCTTGTCACCGCCGTCGGCCATCAGGGTGACGATCAGGGCGACCTCGATGATCGTGACGGCGACTGCGAGGACGAGGGAGCCGAAGGGTTCGCCGACGCGGTGGGCGATGACCTCGGCGTGATGCACCGCGGCCAGGACGGCCCCGGCGAGGACCAGGGTCACCAGGGCGACGACCACGCCGGGCAGGTCCTTGCGCCCCCAGGTGAAGATCAGCAGGACGGCTGCGAGCACCGGTACGAAGGTCGTCCACCGGGTGGTGAGCGACCTGAGCCGAGTGATCATGAAGAGATCCTCGCAGAGGCGTACGGGCCCCGCACTCCGGCGTCGCGGAGCCCGTCGCGCGCTACTTGAACTCGGTCATGTCCAGTACGTCGCAGTCGGTGAAGGACGGCGGCCTGGTACACAGCGCGGCCATCTGCTCGGCCATCTTGCCGGTCTCGGGGTCCTGGCTGTTGCGCATGGCGTCCTCGTACGAGTCGAACTCGACCACCACGAGGACATGGGCGGGATTGCTCCGGTCCCGCAGGACGAGCCGGTGCGTGGGTCCGCCGGGCCGGCCCGCGAAGCGCTTGTCCGCCTCCTCCGCCACCGCTCGCATCTCGTCGAAGCGGTCGGTCTCGAAGTCGACGATCTGCACGAACTTCTTCGATGCGTCCATGAATGCCTCCACCCGGCCGTGCCACCCCCGGGGCGGGGGCGCTCGGTATCCAACGAAGCACCGGGAGCGGTGGTCGGCAATTCATCGTGCGGTGCTCCCGGTGATCGTTGTTCCTACGTCCGGCGCGGTCAGGCGTCGATGCTGTCCTTCGGAGCGCCTTCGGTCCCCGTCTGCGCCGCCTCGGCCGCCGCCTGCTTCTTGTTGGCCATCAGGCTGGTGATCGTGGTGATGATCAGGACACCGCAGATCACGCCGAGGGAGACCGGGATGGAGATCTCCGGGACATGGACCCCGGACTCGTGCAGCGCGTGCAGCACCAGCTTGACGCCGATGAAGCCGAGGATGACCGACAGGCCGTAGCTGAGGTGGACCAGCTTCTTCAGCAGGCCGCCGATGAGGAAGTACAGCTGGCGCAGACCCATCAGGGCGAACGCGTTGGCCGTGAACACGATGTACGGATCCTGCGTCAGGCCGAAGATCGCCGGGATGGAGTCGAGCGCGAACAGCACGTCCGTCGTACCGATGGCGAGCATCACGACCAGCATCGGGGTCATGACCCGCTTGCCGTTCTCCTGGATCCACAGCTTGGTGCCGTGGTACCGGTCGGCCACGCCGAAGCGGCGCTCGGCGGCCTTGAGCAGCTTGTTCTCCTCGAACTCCTCGTCCTCGTCGTCGGCCCGGGCCTCCTGGATGAGCTTCCAGGCGGTCCAGATGAGGAAGGCGCCGAAGATGTAGAAGACCCAGGCGAAGTTGGCGAGGACGGCCGCGCCCGCCGCGATGAAGACGGCGCGCAGGACCAGGGCTATGAGGACGCCGACGAGCAGCACCCGCTGCTGGTACTGCGAGGGCACGGCGAACTTCGCCATGATCAGGACGAAGACGAAGAGGTTGTCGACGCTCAGCGACTTCTCGGTGATGAATCCGGCGAAGAACTCGCCGCCGGCCTGGCCGCCTCCGAAGATGAGCAGGCCGAGTCCGAAGAGTCCGGCGAGGGCGATCCAGACGATCGTCCAGATCCCGGCTTCCTTGATCGACACGTCATGCGGCTTGCGGCCGATGAAGAAGTCGACGGCGATGAGGGCGGCCAGCCCCACGATGGTCAGGACCCACAGGGTCACGGAAACATCCACTACTGCTCCTCCGGCGGTATTAACGGCAAATGGTCAGCGTCGTCGCTACCGGAGGTCTCTTCCACCTTGGACGGGCGTCCAGGGCCGACGCCCCGGGATCTGGCCTGATCCGTATTGACGGGTACGCCGCAGCAGATAGGGAGTACTCCCCTCCGTACGGAAAAGCTTACCCCAATCACCAAGGAAAGGTAAAGGGATGGACAAAAGAAAGACAAAGCAGCAGGTGAGGGCTCTTTACCTGTACTTGGTGCGCGCTGTCGCGACCTCGGTCAGCACCCGCTGGAGCACCTGGCTGCCGGGCGGCACGAGCGAGGGCTCGTACGTCCAGGCATGACCCACCCACGGGTCGGCGAGATGGTCGTCGGGCAGCGGGGTGAGTCGCATCAGCGAACGCCAGAGCGGGTCGAGCAACGGGCCGTAGCCCGCCGCGTCCTCGCGGTCCGCGACCATCATCAGATGGACGCCGACGGCCGGGCCCTCGTCCGCGAGATAGCGCAGCTGGGTCACTGCACGGTCGTCGAAACCGTGCGGGAAGTCGTTGACGATCAGCAGCTGTTCGGCCGTGTCGAGGCCGGGCGGCAGCGAGTCGGCGGCTCCGCCGCGCACCGCCATCTGCACCAGATCCACCCGCTGGGTGAGCCGGGCCAGCACGTCCGCGACCCCGGCGGCTCCCACGGCGGGCGGCGCCGCGAGCACGCCCGTGTGCACCAGCGGGACCAGCGCCTGCGCCGCCGAACCGGCCGGGTCGATGACGTGCACCGCGAACTCGCCCACCGGATAGACGGCCAGCAGCCGGGCCGCGTGTGCCACAGCCGTGTCGAGCGCGAGGCGCCGCAGCTCGTGGGAGTCGGCGAACGAGCCGTCGTAGGACTCCCCGCCACCGCTGTCGATCCACAGACCGCGCTCCAACGGCAGCCGGACCAGCATCGGAATGCGCAGGTCGGGGCTCTCCGGAAGGTGGAGGTCGCCCAGGCGCAGGGCCATGGGGATCTCCATCGGGACGCGGTAGCCGTGCCAGACCGGGTTGTCCCAGCCGGCGAACGCGAGCGGGAGCGCGGGTTCCACCACGTCGGACTCGGCGGCCAGCTGGGCGAGGTCCCGGTCCAGGGCCGCCCGTGCCTGGTCGACGAGTTGGGCGTGCTTGGCCTGGGCCACCTCACGGGCCGCGTCGCCCTGGCCGCCGATCCGGCTGCGCGGGTCGGACAGTGCCTGGTCGAGTTCCTTCTCCATGCGCGAGTCGGCGAAGTCGACCGCGCTGCGGTACGCGGCCATGGTGCGGGCCAGGTCCTCGAACATGCCCCACACCTGGTTGTAGAGCCGCTCCTCCATCGACCACCCGGTAGCGTCTCCGGCAACGGGCTGCGCGGCCTGTCCGGGCGGAGCCGGCGGCACGGTCGGCGCGGGCGACGGGGGCGCCCCGGTCCCCCGACGCGGGTGGCTGTAGTCGATCGGGCCGCCGGTGGCGGGCGCGGCGGGCTGGGCGGCGGCCGGGTCCGCAGGGTATCCGGACGGCGGCGCCACAGCACCTTGCGCAGCGTACGGAGAGGTCGACGGCTGCGGTGCCACGGCACCGGGAACACCCGGTGCCGTAGGGCCGCTCCCGTCCGGGCCGCTGCCCGGTGTGGCCGTCTGGCGGGTACGGTCGCCGTCCGCGGTGCGGGGCGGGGGCGTTGCCACGGAGCGGGCCAGGCCCCGGGCCACCGCTTCGTTGATGCCGCCCGCGAGGTGGGCGGCCTGGGGCAGGCCCTGGTCGGTGAGGAGTTCGGCAAGGCCGCCCGCGTAGCCCTGGCCGACGGCGCGTACTTTCCATGCGCCCTGTCTGCGGTACAACTCCAGGGCCACGACGGCCGATTCGGCGTCCAGGCCGGTGATCGTGTAGCTGGCGACCTCGGTGCCGTCGAGGCCGGTGACCGCCACGAACGGTGCGGCGACGGCCCCGAAACGGGTGGGGCCGTCGGCACCGAGGGGCAGCGCGAGCAGCACGCTGACGCGGTGCACGGCCTCCGGCATGGCACCGAGGTCCACCGCGAGACGGTGATCGGCGGCGGCCTGCTTGGAGACCTCCAGACCGGGCAGGGTGGGCGTGCCCGGGTGGGCCACCCACTCCACGCCGTGGATCCTGCCGCGCTCGTCGCCGAGCGTGGCGGCGGCCACGACCGGCTTGCCGGCCGCGACCCGGATCTCCAGACGCATCTGGGAGAGCGGGTGGTTCTGCCCTCGCACCAGCTCGGCCGCCATCGCTCTCGTCCCCCTGCTCAGCCGTGTCGTGTGGTGTGCGCCGGGCCGCCCTAAAGGTGCGGCAGGATCGCCGGCATCAGGTCCTGGAAGGTGCGGCCGTTGGTCGGTGTGCCGAGGGCCGTCAGGGTCCAGCCGGAGCCGGAGCGGTGCACCTTCGCCATGATCTGGGCCGTGTACTGGCCGCCGCCCGCCAGCGTGTAGCGGGCCAGTTCCTGGCCGTTGGTCTCGTCGACCAGGCGGCAGAACGCGTTCTGCACCTCCTGGAAGGTCTGGCCCGTGAAGGAGTTCACGGTGAAGACGATCTGGTCGATGTGGACCGGCACGCGCGCGAGGTCGACGAGGATGGCCTCGTCGTCGCCGCCCTGGCCGACACCGCCGACGAGGTTGTCGCCGGTGTGGCGCACGGAGCCGTCGTCGCTCACCAGGTGGCGGAAGAACACCACGTCGACCGGCTGCTTGTCGGCGAACAGCACGGCGGACGCGTCGAGGTCGATCTCCCGGGTGCGTGAGCCGAACAGACCGCGCCGGGGAGCCGCCTGCCAGCCGAGCCCCATGCGCACCGCGGTCAGGCCGGTCCCGTCGTTCTTCTCAAGACTGATGGCCTGACCCTTGGTCATGTTGACGGTCACGGCTGTTCCCCTCTCGAACTGTCCCCTGTTGCCGCGGAATCCGCGGCTGCCCAGAACCCTACGCAGCGGCACTGACAGTGCCGAACCCCGCATCGGACTTTGTGTCGGTCTTGCAACACAGAGCGCATATCCCGAGGTCCGGCGGTCCACCCGGGCGATCAGGCCAGGCCGCCCTCCTTCATCTGCCGCAGTTCCTTCTTCATCTCGTGCACCTCGTCGCGCAGCCGGGCGGCGACCTCGAACTGGAGGTCCGCGGCGGCGGCGCGCATGCGCGCGGTCATCTCCTCGATCTGCTCGGCGAGTTCGGCCGCGGGACGGTCGGTCGGCGCCCCGTTGGCCTTCCCCTTGGCCGACTTGGACGCCTTCGCAGCCTTGCCGCCGAGCGCGGGCACGGGGGCCTTGGCGCCCTTGCCGTCCTTGGCCGCCTTGCGGTAACCGGAGCCGAGCAGCTGCTCCGTGTCGACGTCCTCGCGGGCGATCTGCGCGACGATGTCGTTGATTTTCTTGCGGAGCGGCTGGGGGTCGATGCCGTGCGCCGTGTTGTACGCGACCTGCTTCTCCCGGCGGCGGTTGGTCTCCTCGATGGCCTTCTCCATCGCCGGGGTGATCTTGTCGGCGTACATGTGGACCTGCCCGGAGACGTTGCGCGCCGCGCGGCCGATGGTCTGGATCAGGGAGGTGCCGGAGCGCAGGAAGCCCTCCTTGTCGGCGTCCAGGATGGCGACCAGGGACACCTCGGGCAGGTCGAGGCCCTCGCGGAGGAGGTTGATGCCGACCAGGACGTCGAACTCGCCGGAGCGCAGCTCGCGCAGCAGCTCGATGCGGCGCAGGGTGTCGACGTCGCTGTGCAGGTAGCGGACCTGGATGCCGAGTTCGAGGAAGTAGTCGGTGAGGTCTTCGGCCATCTTCTTGGTGAGGGTGGTGACCAGGACGCGCTCGTCCTTCTCGGTGCGCTTGCGGATCTCGTGCACCAGGTCGTCGATCTGGCCCTCGGTGGGCTTGACGACGACCTCGGGGTCGATGAGACCGGTGGGACGGATGATCTGCTCGACGGTGCCGTCCGCGCGCGAGAGTTCGTACTTGCCGGGGGTCGCCGACAGGTAGACCGTCTGTCCGATGCGCTTCTGGAACTCCTCCCACTTCAGGGGGCGGTTGTCCAGGGCGGAGGGCAGCCGGAAGCCGTGGTCGACGAGGGTGCGCTTGCGGGAGGCGTCGCCCTCGTACATCGCGCCGATCTGCGGGACCGTGTTGTGCGACTCGTCGATGACGAGGAGGAAGTCCTCGGGGAAGTAGTCGATCAGGGTGTTCGGCGGGGAGCCGGGCTCACGGCCGTCGAAGTGCATCGAGTAGTTCTCGACGCCGGAGCAGGAGCCGATCTGGCGGAGCATCTCCAGGTCGTACGTGGTCCTCATCCGCAGGCGCTGGGCCTCCAGGAGCTTGCCCTGCTTCTCCATCTCGGCCAGCCGCTCGCCGAGTTCCTTCTCGATGTCGTTGACGGCCCGCTCCATGCGCTCGGGGCCGGCGATGTAGTGGGAGGCCGGGAACACGTAGAGGTGCTCGTCCTCGCTGATGATCTCGCCGGTGAGCGGGTGGAGGGTGGAGAGGGCCTCGATCTCGTCGCCGAACATCTCGATGCGGACGGCCAGTTCCTCGTAGACCGGGAAGATCTCGATGGTGTCGCCGCGGACGCGGAAGGTGCCCCGGGTGAACGCCAGGTCGTTGCGCGTGTACTGAATGTCCACGAAGCGGCGCAGCAGCTGGTCGCGGTCGATCTCGTCGCCGACCTTGAGGGGGACCATGCGGTCCACGTACTCCTGTGGAGTACCGAGGCCGTAGATGCAGGAGACCGAGGCGACCACGATGACGTCGCGGCGGGTGAGCAGCGAGTTGGTCGCGGAGTGGCGCAGGCGCTCGACCTCCTCGTTGACCGAGGAGTCCTTCTCGATGTAGGTGTCCGACTGCGGGACGTAGGCCTCGGGCTGGTAGTAGTCGTAGTACGAGACGAAGTACTCGACCGCGTTGTTCGGCAGCAGTTCGCGGAACTCGTTGGCCAGCTGGGCGGCCAGGGTCTTGTTCGGCGCCATCACGAGGGTGGGGCGCTGGAGCTTCTCGATCATCCACGCGGTGGTGGCGGACTTGCCGGTGCCGGTCGCGCCGAGCAGGACGACGTCCTTCTCACCTGCCTCGACGCGCCGGGCCAGCTCGGCGATGGCCGCCGGCTGGTCGCCGCTGGGCTGGTAGGAACTGACGACCTCGAAAGGCGCCACCGTGCGTTCGATGTGGGAAACGGGCCGCATGGAACCAACCGTACGACCCCCCACTGACAACGGGGTCGGATCAGCGGTTCTGCGGGGTGCGGGAGCGGCGGTGTCCGAAGTCGCGGTCGGCGCGGACCGGGGTGCGCCGGGGGTGCGGGACGACGGCGCCGGCCGGGACGCCGGGCTTGTGCTCGACGGCGAGCCCGGCGGGCTTCCCCATGACCATCAGCGGGTCGAACATCACGACGACACCGGCCAGGAGGAGGAAGGCGAGGGGGCCGATCATCATGGGCGCGAGCAGTGACGCGGCGGAGACCCCGTCGGTGGTCGCGGCCGTGCCGTGGACGTGGACGGTGAGTGCGGCCATCCCGGTGTAGTGCATGCCGGTGACGGCGAGCCCCATGATGAGGCTCGCGCCCACGCTCCACAGGAATCCGCGGATCTGTCCGGCCGCCCACAGGGCGCTGATCGCGGCGACGACCGCTATGACGACGGAGGCCGTGACGGTGAAGGTGTTGTATTCGAGCTTTCCGTTGAAGCGCATGCCGGCCATGCCCAGGTAGTGCATCGAGGCGATGCCCAGGCCGGTGAGGGTGCCGCCGGTGAACAGGGCCGTCCCCCTGGCTCCCCGGTAGCCGACGATGAAGATCCCGACACCCACCATGACGATGGCGACGGCGAGGCTCGCGAAGGTCATCGGCTTGTCGTAGTGGACCGGTGTCTGGCGGACCGAGAAACCCATCATCGCGACGAAGTGCATCGTCCATATGCCGGAACCGATCGCCGCCGATCCCAGGGCGAGCCAGCCGGGCCTCCAGGACTGGGCCACGAGCATCGATCTGGTGGTGCAGCGCAGGCCGAGCGCACCGCCGAGGCAGGCCATGAGGTAGGCCACCAGCGGCGTGACGAGTCCGTAGCTGAAACCGTCGACCGTGCCCTCCATACGCAGTAACCCTTCTGCCCTGTTCCGTCCCGCAAATTCCTGAAACCCGCCCAGCCCCAGGACCGCAGGAACGGTCAGGGTCGACGCAGAGAGTATGACCCCCACCGGAATGGTCGAACGATTTTCCGGCAAAGAAACACGGCCCTGCCCCACTTGTGCGGCACCGGTGAGCGGACTTGGGCAACTCCATTCATTCTGTGTCCATCCTGTACCCCACAGGTAGTGACGTTCCGCTGTCATTCTTGAGCCGTATGTGATCGCTCGACGCGAGGAGTACGCATGCACCTGCGCGCAGTTGCCGCCTCGACCACCGCGCTCCTGGGGGCCGCCGCGCTCCTGCTCCCCTCCCCCCGGGCCAGTGCCGGTGACGCCGCCCAGTGGCCCACCGTGGTCGCCCATCGCGGCGCGTCCGCCTACGCCCCCGAGAACACCCTGGCCTCCATCGACAAGGCGGCCCGGCTCGGTTTCCAGTGGGTGGAGAACGACGTCCAGCGCACCAAGGACGGCGAACTCGTCGTCATCCACGACGACAGCCTGAAGCGCACCACCGACGTCGCGACGGTGTTCCCCGACCGGGCCCCCTGGAAGGTGAAGGACTTCACCGCCGCCGAGATCGCCCGCCTCGACGCGGGCAGCTGGTTCGGCCCCGCGTACACCGGCACACGCGTACCCACGCTCACGCAGTACATGCGCGAGGTGGAGCACAACCACCAGAGCCTGCTCCTGGAGATCAAGAACCCGGAGCTGTACCCGGGCATCGAGCAGCAGACCCTCAAGGTCCTGGGCAACGAAGGGTGGGTGGACCAGTCCCACCTCGACAGCCGACTGATCGTGCAGAGCTTCAGCGCGGACAGCATCCGGATCGTGCACGACCTCGCCCCGGGCATCAGGACCGGTTTCCTCGGCACGCCTTCCGTCTCGGCCCTGCACGAGTACGCCGCCTTCACCGACCTGATCAACCCGTCGTACGGCTCGATCTCCACGAGCTACGTCTCCGCCGTGCACGGGTTCACCGGCCCGCACGGCACTCCGATGGAGGTGTACGCCTGGACCGTCGACGACGCGCCCACGGCGTGGAAGGTCGCCGGGTACGGCGTGGACGGGATCATCACCAACAAACCGGATGTGGTGCGGTCCGCGCTGAGCGGGTTCTGAGACAGCTCGCGGGGCGTTGTCAGTGCCGGGCCGTACGGTGGGCGCATGGACAGCCATGGGCAGAACGAGCAGCGGGTCGTGTGGACCGTCGTCGGCACCGACATCGGTCCGCTGCTGCTGGCCGCGACACAGGACGGCCTGGTCAACGTCGTGTTCCACGCCACGGACGCGGTGCGCGACAGGACACTCGACCGGCTGGCGTCCCGGCTGGGCACCGAACCGGTCGAGGCGCCCGACTCCCCCTTGCTGGCCGAGGCGATACGTCAGTTCGAGGCCTACTTCGCCGGAACGCAACGCGACTTCGACCTGCCGCTCGACTGGTCCCTGATCTCCGGCTTCAACCGGCAGGTGCTGCGCGAGCTGGCGTCCGGTGTGCCGTACGGCTCGGTCGTCGGGTACGGCGATCTGGCCGGGCGGGTGGGTCAGCCGCGCGCGGCCCAGGCGGTGGGGGTGGCGATGGGTTCCAATCCGCTGCCGGTCGTGGTGCCGTGCCATCGGGTCGTGGAGAGCGACGGCGGCATCGGCGGGTTCGGGGGCGGCCTGGAGACGAAGAGGAAGCTGCTGGCGCTGGAGGGGGTGCTGCCGGAGCCGTTGTTCTGAGGGCTCGGGCAGAGGACTACGGGGGGAGAGACCGTGCTGGGGAAGACCGGTTGCACCTGCGCGTGCGGCCACGGCGGTACCGGGTGCGCGCCGTGACCGCCCTGGAGGAGCGGGCCGTCACGGCCGAAGGGCTGCCCGCACTGCGACGCCGGACCTCCGGCGTGCTCATCACGACCCAGATCCTGGGCGGACTCGGTGTCGCCACCGGGATCGCCCTGGCCGCCGTACTGGCCAAGCAGATCAGCGGGACCGAGTCGCTGTCCGGACTGGCGCCCACGGCGACCGTCACGGGCACCGCGCTGCTGTCGATGCCGCTCGCGGCGCTGATGACGGCGCGCGGCCGGCGTCCCGGTCTGGTCCTCGGCTATCTGGTCGGGGCGCTGGGAGCCGGTGTCGTGGTGCTCGCGGCGACCATCGGGAGCTTTCCGCTGCTGCTGGGCGGCATGGCCTGCTTCGGGGCGGCGTCGTCGGCGAATCTGCAGTCCCGGTTCGCCGCCGCCGACCTGGCCGAGCCGGAGCAGCGGGCCCGGTCCATCTCCCGTGTCGTGTGGGCGACGACCATAGGGGCGGTCCTCGGACCCAACATCGCCGCGCCCGCGGGCCGTAGCGTCGCGGGGCTCGGGATACCCGAGGCGGCGGGCCCCTTCCTGTGGGCGGGCGGGATCTTCCTCGTCGCCGCGGTCGTGGTCGCCGTACTGCTGCGGCCCGATCCGTTGCTGACGGCCCGGGCGCTCGCGCCGGACGAGGACCGGTCGCCGGCCGCGCGGTCGCTGCGGGCGGGGTTCGCCACGGTGGCCGCCTCGCCGCGGGCCCGGCTCGCGCTGGTGACGGTGGCCGTGGTGCACACGGCGATGGTGTCGGTGATGGCGATGACCCCGGTCGAGCTGGGCCGTCACGGGGCGAGCATCGATCTGGTCGGGCTGGTGATCAGCGGGCACATCGCGGGGATGTACGCATTCTCGCCGTTGATGGGGAGGCTGTCCGACCGGGTGGGGCGGCTGTCGGGGATAGGGCTCGCGGTGGGGCTGCTGGCCTGTGCCGCGTTCCTCGCCGGTACGGCGGGCGGGAGTCACGGGCGGATCGCACTGGGGCTGTTCGTGCTGGGCCTGGGCTGGTCGGCGGGGCTCGTCTCCGGCTCGGCGCTGCTCACCGACTCGGTCCCGCAGCCCGCGCGGGCCGCCGCACAGGGCCTGTCCGACCTCACCATGAACACCTCGGCGGGCATCGGCGGGGCGGTGGCCGGCCTGGTCGTCGCGGAGGCGAGCTACGGCTGGCTGAACCTCGCCGCCGCCTGCCTGCTGATACCCCTGGCCACGCTGGCGCTGTTCACCCGTTCCCGGAAAACCCCGGTTTCCGATGGCCCGCGGAGGGTGGCCGGGACGCCGAGCCGGTAGCAGACTCCGCCATGCGCGCGCACAGCCACTGGCATCCGGGGGATCGGAGCCGAAGGGACGGCGATCACGCATGAGTGGAAGCGGAAACAGGGCAGTCGCGTATCTCAAGCCGGGAGCGGTCGAAGTCAGGACCATCGACCACCCGACGCTTGAACTGCAGGACGGGCCGGGAGTCGCCCCCGCCAACGTCGGCCGCAAGGTCCGGCACGGGGTGATCCTGAAGGTGCTCGCCAGCAACATCTGTGGCAGCGACCAGCACATGGTGCGCGGTCGGACGACCGCGCCCGAGGGGCTGGTCCTCGGACACGAGATCACCGGAGAGGTCGTCGAACGGGGTCCGGACGTCGAGTTCGTCGACGTGGGCGACATCGTCTCCGTACCGTTCAACATCGCCTGCGGGCGGTGCCGCAACTGCAAGGAGCGCAAGACCGGCATCTGCCTGAACGTCAACCCGGCCCGACCGGGGGCGGCCTACGGCTATGTCGACATGGGCGGCTGGGTCGGCGGTCAGGCCGAGTACGCCATGGTCCCGTACGCGGACTTCAACCTGCTGAAGTTCCCGGACCGGGACGAGGCACGCGCGAAGCTGCTCGATCTGACCATGCTCTCGGACATCTTCCCGACCGGTTTCCACGGCGCGGTCACCGCGGGCGCCGGGGTCGGGTCCACGGTGTACGTCGCCGGGGCGGGTCCGGTCGGTCTGGCGGCGGCAGCGTCGGCGCAGCTGCTGGGCGCCGCGGTCGTCATCGTCGGCGACCTCAACGCCGAACGCCTGGCTCAGGCAAGGAGTTTCGGCTGCGAGACCGTCGACGTCTCGCGCGGCGACATCGGGGAGCAGATCGCCGAGATCCTCGGCGAGCCCGAGGTGGACGCGGCGGTCGACGCGGTCGGCTTCGAGGCACGGGCCCACGGCCCGAACGCCCCGGAGGCACCGGCGACCGTCCTCAACTCGCTGATGGGCGTCACGCGCGCGGGCGGTGCCCTGGGCATCCCCGGGCTGTACGTCACCGATGACCCCGGCGGCGTCGACGAGGACGCGAGGAGCGGCACCCTGAAGGTGCGGCTCGGCCTCGGCTGGGCCAAGAGCCACCGGTTCACGACCGGTCAGTGCCCGGTGATGACGTACCACCGGAATCTGATGATGGCGATCCTGCACGGGCGCGTGCACATCGCGAAGGCCGTCAACGCGACCCCGATCGCGCTGGAGGACGCACCGCGCGGCTACGCCGAGTTCGACCAGGGCGCCAGCCGCAAGTACGTGCTCGATCCGCACGGGGCGCTGGCGGGCGTCAGCCCGGTCTGACGCACGGGAAGGCGGGGGCCACGCACGCGTGGCCCCCGTTTTCCATGTCGGACGGTGATGATGTCTCCCACAGCCCGCGTGGGTTTGACCGGGGGCCGAGCCCGCCAGGGATGAGGGAAGACCGAACGACAGGAGGCGCGTGGTGCTGGTGGTGTCCGAGGAAGTACGTGAGGCGATCGACGCGCGTCGACCCGTGGTGGCCCTGGAGTCGACAATCATCGCGCACGGGTTGCCGCGCCCGCGCAATCTGCAGGTGGCGCTGGAGCTGGAGGCGGCGGTACGGCAGGAGGGCGCAGTCCCCGCGACGATCGCCGTACTCGACGGGCGGCCCCATGTCGGCCTGGACAAGGAGCAGTTGGAGCGGGTCGCCAACGAGGACGGGATCCGCAAGCTCGGCCACCGCGACCTGCCGCTCGCGGTGGCGGCGGGAGCGAGCGGGGCGACCACTGTGTCGGCGACGGCGCTGCTGGCGGCACGGGCGGGTGTCCGCGTGTTCGCGACCGGGGGCCTGGGCGGGGTGCACCGGGAGTGGACGGTGACGCAGGACGAGTCCGCCGACCTGGGGCTGCTGGCGTCCACCCGGATCACGGTGGTGTGCGCGGGCGTGAAGTCGATCCTGGACGTGCCGGCGACCTTGCAGCGCCTGGAGACGCTGGGCGTGGCGGTCGCCGGATACGGCACGGACCGCTTCCCCGGCTTCTACCTCTCCGACTCCGGACACCCGGTGGACTGGACGCTGGAGACCCCGCAGCAGGTGGCGGCCGTGATGCGGGCACAGGACGCGCTCGACGCCCCGGAGTCGACGCTGATCGTCGCCAACCCCGTACCCGAGGACGAGCAGTTGGATCCCGCGCTGCACGCGCGCGTGCTCGCCGACGCGCTGCACGCGTGCGAGGCGGAGGGCATCACCGGGCAGGCCGTCACGCCGTTCCTGCTGGGCTACCTCGTGGAGCACACCGACGGTGCCTCGCTGAGCGCCAACCTGGCGGCGGTGCGCGGCAACGTACGGCTGGCGGGGCGGATCGCGGCGGCCTGGGCCGAGGAGGCGTGACGACCGGGCCGGCCGGTGCGCTCCTGGTCGTCGGGGACGTGATCACGGACATCGTGGCCCGGCATCGGGGACCGCTCGCCCCGGGCACCGACACGGCCGCCGTGATCCGGACCGTGCCGGGCGGCGCGGGCGCCAACGTGGCGTGCTGGGCGGCCCATTGGGGCTGTGCGGACGTACGGCTGCTCGGTCGCGTGGGTGCGGACGCGGCGGCGTGGCACGAGCGGGAGCTGATCGCCTCCGGGGTACGCCCCCGTCTCGTCGTCGATCCGGAGGCGGCGACCGGGACGGTGATCTGCCTGGTCGACACGGGGGCCTCGGCCGAGCGGACGTTCCTGACCGACAGTGGCGCGGCGCTGCGGCTCGGCCCCGCGGACTGGTCGGACTCGCTGCTGGACGGCGTCGTACGGCTGCATCTGTCGGGCTATCTGCTGTTCTCCGGGCCGAGCCGGGCGTTCGTGGCCGCGGCGGTGGAGTCGGCACGCGCGCGTGGGGTACCGGTGAGTCTGGATCCGGCGTCGGCGGGGTTCCTGGTGGAGCTGGGGGTGGACCGTTTCCTTGCGCTCGTCGAGGGGGTGGACGTGCTGCTGCCCAGCCGGGACGAGGCGTGTCTGCTCACCGGATTGCCCGATCCGGCGGACGCGGCGGCCAAGTTGAGCCGTCATGTCCCCCTGGTCGTCACCAAGCAGGGCGCCGAGGGAGCCCTGCTGGCCCACTCCGGCACGGTCCACGCGCGCGTACCGGCCGAACCCGCCACGCCCCGGGACACCACGGGCGCGGGCGACGCGTTCACGGGAGCGTTCCTCGCCACGCTGCTGACGGGCGCCGATCCGGAGGAGGCGGCGCGGGAAGGATGTCGAGCGGGGGCGCGAGCGGTGCAACGAGTGGGAGGGCGACCGCCTGGGCGGGGGTGACGGGCAGCGCCCCTTGGAGGAAGGACCGGGCATCACGTCTCAAGCAACGCCCACCCGGCGCCGACTCCCGCTCCCCGCCTACCCCTTCCGCCCCCAGGCCGAGATCATCGGCGCCGTCGCCAGGTCCATCGTGCCGGAGGCGACGTTGGCCAGGTGGCGGTCGATGTCCTCGTCCGTGGCGAGGCCCGCCGTGACGAGTTGGTCGCGGATCTGACGGACCGTCGCGGATTCCAGGGCGGCGCAGGCCGGTGAGGTGACCGGGAAGTACGCGTCGGCCTCCACCCGGCGCAGGCCCGCCTCGCGGAGCAGCCGCGGGAGTTTGCGGCCGTAGGAGAGGTCGGCGCCGCGGTCGGCGAGGAGGGTGCGGAAGCCGTTGCGGAGACGGTTCGCCAGTTGCTGCTCGGGGCCGTGTTCGTCGGGGCAGAGCAGTGGCTGGAGGGCCGGGTCGGCGTCCTCGATCAGGAGGCGGCCACCGGGGCGCAGGGACTTGATCATCGAGCGCAACGCCCGTTCCCGGTCCGGGACATGGACGAGGACCAGTCGGGCGTGCACGAGGTCGAAGCCTTCCCCCGGCGGTTCCTCGGCGCCCACGTCGTGGACGCGCACCTCGATCGGCGGGCGGGCCACCGAGGCGACCTGGGAGGTGTCGATGTCGGTCGCGAGGACCTTCCCGGTCGGTCCTACCTTCTTGGCCAGCCAGGACACCACCGAGGTGCCGCCGACGCCGACCTCCCAGACCCGCCAGCCGGGTCCGACGCCGAACCCCTCCAGGTGCCGGAACGTGGTGGGGTCGAAGAGCGTGGCGAAGGCGTCGAAGCGCTGCCCCGCCTCGGACTGCCGGTTGTCGAGGAGATACCCGTCGGATCGCGTCATGCCGCGATCATCCCAGTTGCTCCGCTTCTCGGGAGGGGGCGACGCTCCGGTGCGGAACGCCCTTGCCGCGACCGTGCGCCGGCTCCCGCAGGGCTTCGTCCACAGCGGGGAACAAGGCGCACACACGGCTTCGTCCACAGCCGGGAACAAAGCGGAGGATTCCGTTCCCACAGGCTTACCCGCCGCTCACGTCAGCCTGGCAAACTGGCACGCCAAGGCGCAGCAATGCGATGCGAGGGGATCCACGCAAGGAGATCCGGATGTCCATGGCAGGGAATCTTCGGAAGGTCACGGGCCTCGGCAGGGTCGGCGGCCTCCGCAAGGTGGCGCGCCTGGCGCGACGGCGCCCGCGGGTCGACCTGAGCCACCACGCCCGGTCACCCCTGGGCTCCTCGGTGGTGAAGTGCGTCACGTATCAGGACGGCGTCCGGGTCCCGGTCGGCGGCGATCTGGTGGACGCCGTCGAGCGGGTGCGGAAGAAGGACGACGGGTTCGTCTGGCTCGGTCTGCACGAGCCGACGAACGAGGAGTTCGCGGGCATCGCCGAGCTCTTCGACCTGCACCCGCTGGCGGTCGAGGACGCGATCGAGGCCCATCAGCGCCCGAAGGTGGAGCGCTACGGCGAGACGCTGTTCGCGGTGTTCAAGACGGTCTGCTACGTCGAGCACGAGCAGCTGACGGCGACGAGCGAGGTCGTGGACACCGGCGAGATCATGGTGTTCGTCGGCGCCGAGTTCGTCATCACCGTGCGACACGGACGGCACGGCTCACTGGGGCCGCTGCGCGAGGAGTTGGAGTCGAACCCCCGGCAGCTCGCCAAGGGGCCGGCCGCGGTGCTGCACGCGATCGCGGACCACGTGGTCGACGACTATCTGAGCGTCACGGACTCCGTGCAGGCGGACATCGACCAGGTGGAGACGGACGTGTTCGCGGAGAACGGCGCCCGGGCGGACCCGGGCCGTATCTACCAACTCAAGCGTGAACTGCTGGAGTTGAAGCGGGCGGTGGTCCCCCTCAGCGGCCCGCTGGAGGCGCTGTCCACGCGGCCGATGCGGGTGGTCGGACCGGAGATACAGGCCTACTTCCGCGATGTCTCCGACCACCTGCTGCGGGCGAAGGAGCAGATCGCGTCCTTCGACGAACTGCTGAACTCGATTCTGCAGGCGCATCTCGCCCAGGTGACGGTCGCGCAGAACGAGGACATGCGGAAGATCACGGCCTGGGCCGCGGTGATCGCCGTACCGACGATGGTGTGCGGTGTGTACGGCATGAACTTCGACCACATGCCGGAGCTGCACTGGCGGTTCGGCTATCCCCTGGTCCTCGGCGTGATATCCGTGGCCTGTCTGGCGCTGTACCGGGGCTTCCGGCGCAACGGCTGGCTCTGAACCGCCCGGCGACTCGGAACACGAGCACCCCCGAGGCGCCGGAGCACGACCGTCCGGCGGTTCAGCGCATGGCGCTTCGGGCGTAGACGCTCTCGACCCAGGTGGCGAGCTGGTCCTCCGTCAGATGCTGGGCGAGGTCGGCCTCGCTGATCATGCCGACGAGGCGTTTGTTCTCGATCACGGGAAGCCGGCGGATCTGGTGTCCCTGCATCTCCTGGAGCACCTCGCCGACATCGGCGCCGGCGTCGATCCAGCGGGGCGTGCCCTGGGCCATCTCGCCCGCGGTGACCTTCGCCGGATCGTGGCCCATGGCCACACAGCCGACGACGATGTCCCGGTCGGTGAGGATGCCGCAGAGCCGTTCGTTCTCGTCGCTGATGGGCAGGGCTCCGACGCCCAGTTCGCGCATCAGCTGGGCGGCGCGGTCCAGGGTTTCATGGGCGGGGATCCACTGGGCGCCCCGGTGCATGATGTCTCCGGCGGTGGTCATGAAGTACCTCCCGGTGCCGGACGGCCGGCGCGGCACAGAACGTTCCGCTAGTCCCGGCGCCCTACATTCTCGCCGCGCGGCGGGGGGAACGCACCCGGACGGTCGCGACTTCCGGGACCCGGACGGACACCCCGGGACGGCGATCGGACCCGGAATCCCACGACCTGCCGCGCCAGGACGGCCCGCTGCGGAACGACAACGACGCGGCCGGACACCCGCGCCCGGCCCCTCACCCCTCGGGCAAACCGCCCCACGCCGGGTGACGTGGATCGTCGGCGCGCACCAGGACGTCCGCCGTGCCGGCCGGGTCGGTCTCGTCCTCGTAGCGCTCGAAGGCGGGCAGGGTCCAGTGCTCGGTCTCGGGGGTACGGCGGCGCAGCGCGCCCGGCGAGAGGAGGACATGGAGGGTCAGGTCGAAGGGGAACCAGTGTCGCAGGAGGAGGGGGCCGTGCAGCAACAGAAGGGCACCGGGCGGGAGTTGGACGTAGGGGCTGCGGGTGGCGCGGTCGGCGGCCGGGTCCCACAGGTCGGGCAGGACGCGGCCGTCGCCGTCCGCTTCGAGCGGGCCGAAGACCTCGCGCCACAGGGCCCGGGTGTCGAACCAGCCGTCGTAATAGGTGTCGGCGTCCTGGTGCCCGTACTCCAGGCGCAGGGAGGCGGGGCGCAGGAAGCCCTCCGTGCCGACGACGAGCGAGGAACGGCCGCGGATGCGCAGCGCCTCCGCGACCCGCTCGGCGAGGTCGCCCGGGCGGGCCGCCGGGGCGCCGTCGAAGGCGATGCGCGGCCAGGGGCTGCCGTCGGCCGGCTTGAGGTCGAGCAGGCGCTCGGCGAGAAGGTCGCCGAGCCGGTCCCAGGTGATCGCTTCCAGTCGCACAGGGCCCATGATGCGTCAGGTCCCGGTCAGGAGGTGTCGCGCGAGTGGCTCCGGCGGGCGGCCAGCAGGTGCGGGAGATGGGTCTCGCTCCAGGCGCGGGCCGCGTCGAGGAGGGGGATGAGGCTGCGGCCGAGAGGGGTGAGGGCGTATTCGACACGCGGCGGGTTCTCGTCGTACGCGGTCCTGGTCAGCAGGCCGTCGCGCCGCATGGCACGCAGGGTCTCGCTGAGGACCTTGGGGGTGACGGCCCTGAGCGGCACCCGGAGTTCGGTGAACCGGCGCGGGCCGCCTTCGAGGCAGCGGACGACCATACCGGTCCACTTGTCACCGACCCTGAAGGGCATCACGGAGGAGGGGCAGACGGGGTCGAACATGGCGGGGTCCAGCGGGTCCTGCCCCAAGGCGTTCGTCGCGTCGGTCATCCGTCGAGGCTAGCGCCGATACCGTTGAAGTAACCGGGCCTCCGGTCCCTAACGTCCAGGTCGGGCGGCGAAAAACGCTGCCGGGCAAGGAGGTTGGGCATGGACGGGATCGTCGTCTTCGGGGCCGGGGGCCGGGCGGGACGGGCGGTGACAGCGGAGGCGCTCGGGCGCGGGTACGGGGTGACGGCCGTGGTGCGGGATCCGGAGCGGTACGCGGAACTCGCCACGGAGGGCGTCTCGGTCGTACGGGGAGATGTGACCGATGCCGGGTCGGTACGGGAGGTCGCGGGCGGGGCGGTGGGCGCCGTGCACGCGGTGTCGCCGTTCAGCGGGCCCGAGCAGGGGTTCGGCTCGCTCGAACCCGACTTCTTCGTGAAGGCGGCGGACGCGCTGCTGGTGGGGCTGGCCTCGGCGGGGGTACGGCGGCTGGTCGCGGTCGGGCTGGTCGCGGACCTTCTCGGGGCGGACGGGCGCCCGGTGATGGACGACGCCTCGGCCTTTCCGACGGAGATCCGGCCGTTCGCGCTGGCCCACACGGCGGGCCTGCGGCGGTTGCGCGAGGCGGGCGAGGGCACGGTCGACTGGCTGATGCTCACGCCGGGCGGTGGGCTCGAACAGGACGCCCCGCGCACCGGGCGCCACCGGTTCGGCGGCGAGCGGATGCCGGAGGGCGCGCCCGGGCTGTCGTACGCGGATCTGGCCGTGGCGGTGCTCGACGAGATCGGGACGCCGAGCCGACACCGGACACGTGTGTCGGTGTTCGTTCCACGCGAGGCGCACATGCGGCGGACGTAGAGGACAGGAAGGAGAGGACAGGAAGGAGAAGACAGGCCAGGAAGGATCAGAACAGGAAGGATCAGAACAGGAGAGAGGTGGTCAGTGGCAGGGAATGGATCTCGTATGGCATCGCTCTCGACTCCTCCACTCCGCAACGGGCTCGTGGCCGGCAGCGGACTTGTGGTCGTCCAGCCGCTCAGGAAACGCCACTGTGCGGGGTGTCGTCGTGGGCCGTTGGCGCTGCTGGTCGTCGAGGGCGGGGGGCCTCGGTGTCTCGACTGCGCCGACCTCGGGCATCTGGTGTTCCTGCCGCGCGGCGACACGGCGCTGACGCGCAGGGCGCGGGAGGAGAGCGCGCTGTCGGCGGTGGTCGTGCGGTTCAACCGGCGCCGGGGCCGGTACGAGCGGCAGGGCGTCCTCGTCGAGGAGGCGGGGCTCGCCCGGGCCGAGGAACGGTGCCTCGCGGACGCGGAGGCCCGGCGGCGGCGCCGGGTGCGCGACGCGGAGCGGCGGGCCGTGGAGGACGTGCGGTTCACGGCGGCGTTCGCGGCGGAGATAGGACGGCTGTTCCCGGGCTGCCCCGAGGAGCGGGCCCGGACGATCGCCGCGCACGCCTCGCTGCGGGGCAGCGGGCGGGTGGGGCGGAGCGCGGCGGGACGGGCGCTGTCCGAGGGCGCGGTGCTCTCGGCGGTGGTGGCGTCCGTACGGCATGTGGACACGCCGTACGACCAGTTACTGATGAGCGGGGTGCCGAGACACGAGGCGCGTCGGCGGATCGGGGTGAGGGTGGAACAGATGCTGCGGGACTGGCGGGATGCCCCGGCATGACGTTCGCCGATGCCCCAGGAGTCGGCGGACGAGCGGCGTCGTGGACGCCCGCGTATGCCCCGGCGATTCTCGGCCATGGTTGCGCGGGCGGGGATGGGTTCGACTTGTCGTGATGGTTGGTGGTGGGCAGGATCTCGGCTCTACGGGCGGGAGTTGGTGTCGGCATGATCGGTGAACCGTATTTCGCGCTGACGGTTCTGGGGGTGCTCGCGACCGGGGTGATGGCGGGCGTGTTCTGTGCCTTCTCCGTGCTGGTCGTGCGGGGGCTGGCCGAGTTGCCGCCCGCGCAGGGTGTCGCCGCGATGAACGCGATCAACAGGGTCGCGCTGACTCCCGCGTTCATGCTGCTGTTCGCCGGTTCGGCGCTGGTGTGCGCGGTGATCGCGGTGGTGACGTTCGTGCTCTGGCCGGACCGGGGGACGACGGAGTTGCTGCTGGGCAGCGCGCTGTATCTGGTCGGGTCGTTCGGGCTGACCCTCGTCGCGAACGTGCCCCGCAACGAGGCCCTGCTGAAGCTGGACCCGGGGACCCCGGAAGCCGCCGCGTACTGGCCGTCGTACATACGCGAGTGGACGATGTGGAACCACGTCCGCGCGGTGACCTCGGCCGCCGCCGCGCTGGTCTACATGCTGGCCCTCTCCTGAGCGAAGTCCCAAGATCGACTGAGTACGGGCTGAGGAACACCGGGCAAGGGCGGCCCGAACCTGCGGAAACCCCCTTGAGAAAGCGGTCTCGCCCACTCTGCGCGCTCGGCCGGGGGGCCTTATCGTGGCTGAAAGAGTGCCGCCCGATGACGCACGGCCTGTCGCATGCGGACGCGAGGAAGACCGCCATGGCCGATCCCAAGGGTTTTATGACCACTCCGCGCGAGGAGTGGCCCCGCAGGCCCGTCGACGAGCGGGTGCGGGACTGGGACGAGGTGTACGTCCCGGGCGCGCTGCTGCCGATCGTGAGCAGGCAGGCCGACCGGTGCATGGACTGCGGTGTCCCGTTCTGCCACGACGCCTGCCCGCTCGGCAACCTGATCCCCGAGTGGAACGATCTGGTCAGCCGCGAGGACTGGCGGGCGGCGGCGGACCGGCTGCACGCCACCAACAACTTCCCCGAGTTCACCGGGCGGTTGTGCCCGGCGCCGTGCGAGGCCGGCTGCGTGCTCGCCATCAACCAGCCCGCGGTCACCATCAAGAACGTCGAGGTGGCCATCGCCGACCGCGCGTGGACCGACGGTTTCACGCCACCCAGACCGCCGGACCGCTTGTCCGGGCGGACCGTCGCGGTGGTCGGCTCCGGGCCCACCGGCCTTGCCGCGGCACAGCAGTTGACGCGCGCCGGGCACACGGTCGCCGTGTACGAGCGGGACGACCGGCTCGGCGGGCTGATGCGGTACGGCATCCCCGAGTTCAAGATGGAGAAGCGGCATCTGGAGCGGCGGCTGGAGCAGATGCGGGCCGAGGGCACCAAGTTCCGTACGTCCACGACGGTCGGGCGGGATGTCGGAGCGGCCGAACTGCGGGCGCGCTACGACGCGGTGGTGATCGCCACGGGAGCGACGGCCTGGCGCGAACTCGCCGTACCGGGGCGGGAGTTGACCGGCATCCACCAGGCGATGGAGTATCTGCCGCTGGCCAACCGGGTGTGCGAAGGAGACTTGGCGGCCTCCCCTCTGTCCGCCGCCGGGAAGCATGTCGTCATCGTCGGCGGCGGCGACACCGGGGCCGACTGTCTCGGCACGGCGGTGCGTGAAGGGGCCGCGTCCGTCACGCAGTTGGACATCTACGCCCAGCCGGAGGCCGAGCGCGACGAGGACGCGGAGCCCTGGCCGACGTATCCGAAGATCTACCGTCTGTCGGCCGCGCACGAGGAGGCGCGGGATCTGGAGACGGCGCCGGCGGCGGACGCGGACGCCCGGCTGTTCGCGGCCTCGACCCTGCACTTCGAGGGTGACGCGGACGGGCGGGTGCGGTCCCTGCACCTGGTCGAAGTGGACGCGCAGCGGCGCCCGTTGGACGGTTCCGGGCGCAGCCTGCCCGCCGATCTCGTGCTGCTCGCCCTCGGGTTCTCCGGGCCCGACCGGGCGGACGGGCTCATCGATCAGCTGCGGCTGGCGATGGCACCGCGCGGCACGATCACCCGGGACGCGGACTTCGCGACGAGCGCGCGGGGTGTGTTCGTCGCGGGGGACGCGGCGCGGGGCCAGTCGCTGATCGTGTGGGCGATCGCGGAGGGGCGGGCGGTGGCGGCGGCCGTCGACCGCTATCTGACGGGGAGTTCGCAGCTGCCGGCGCCGATCGGGCCGTACGACCGGCCGATGACGGTGTGACGCGGGGAAGCGTGACGCGGGGCGCGGGGCGGTGGGATGTGCCGGCTCAGCGTCGCTGGTCCGTGCCAGCCACCTTGGCGGTCGAC
This sequence comes from Streptomyces sp. NPDC001100, assembly GCF_053598575.1. NCBI lineage: Bacteria > Bacillati > Actinomycetota > Actinomycetes > Kitasatosporales > Streptomycetaceae > Streptomyces > Streptomyces sp. NPDC001100. The sequence continues at coordinate 237,531 of NZ_JBSFKO010000005.1, read as the reverse complement.
AGGGCCACCCGGTTCCAGGTGTTGATCGTGAGGATCAGGGACAGGACGTGGGCCAGTTCCTCCTCGTCGAACTGAGCGGCCGCCTGCGCGTAGACGTCGTCCGGGACACCGCCGTCGGCCACCAGGGTCACCGACTCCGTGAGGGCGAGGGCCGCCTGCTCGCGCTCGGTGAAGAAGTGCCGGGCCTCGCGCCAGACGGCGACCATGTGCAGCCGGTCCTCGCTCTCGCCGGCCTTGCGGGCGTCGTTCGTGTGCATGTGGAGGCAGTACGCGCAGTGGTTGAGGTGCGAGGCGCGGATCTGGATCAGCTCGACCAGGGCCGGGTCCAGGCCCTCGCGGGCGGCGGCGTCGAAGCCGATGAGCGCGCGGAAGACCTTCGGGGCGGAGCGGGCGAGGTCGAGGCGGGGCGTCATAGTGGCGACCTGGGCGTTTGTGTTCGTGTTCGTCGTCATACGACAAATCTACGAGTCGGAAAGACCCCCTGTAGGGTGCATTTCCATGGCTGAATCATGGGTCAATTCGGCGGAGCGGATCGGGGCCGATCTGCATCTGGAGCTGTCGGGCAGCGGTGGCCGCAGGGCCGCCCTCATCGACGCGCTGCGGGAGGCCGTGCGCGGCGGGCGGCTCGCCCCCGGCACCCGGCTGCCGCCGTACCGCTCGCTCGCCGCCGACCTCGGGGTCGCCCGCAACACGGTCGCGGACGCGTACGCGGAACTCGTCGCGGAGGGCTGGCTGACCGCGCGCCAGGGCTCGGGCACCCGGGTCGCCGACCGAACCCGGCCGCTACGGGCGCAGCCGCCGCGACACGCCGGGAACGGCCCGGTTACGGCACCTCCACGCGCGCGTGCGCCCCGGCACGACCTGCGACAGGGCACGCCCGACGCGTCGGCGTTCCCGCGCGCGGCCTGGCTCGCGTCGTACCGGCGGGCGCTCCAGCAGGCGCCAGACGAGGTGTTCGGGCCCGGCGACCCGGCCGGCCGGGTCGAACTTCGGGAGGCGCTCACCGAATACCTGGCACGCGCGCGTGGCGTACGCACCGCACCCGACCGGATCGTGATCTGCTCCGGCTTCGCGCACGGGCTGCGGCTGCTGTTCGGCCAGGGCGGCGGCGGGATGCTGCGCGGACCGCTGGCCGTGGAGGCGTACGGACTCGGCTTCCACCGGGAGCTGCTGCGCACGGCCGGTGTGCGGACCGTGCCGCTGCCGGTCGACGAACACGGCGCGCGCGTCGGGGAGTTGACGAAGGAGCGGGCCGTACTGCTCACGCCCGCGCACCAGTTCCCCACCGGCGGTCCGCTGCACGCCGAGCGCAGGGCCGCCGTGATCGACTGGGCACGCGCGCGTGGCGGTGTGGTCCTGGAGGACGACTACGACGGCGAGTTCCGCTACGACCGCAAGCCCGTCGGCGCCCTCCAGGGCCTCGACCCGGAGCGGGTGATCCTCCTCGGCTCGGTCAGCAAGAGCCTGTCCCCCGCGCTGCGCCTGGGCTGGCTGGTCCTGCCGGAGCGGTACGTCGAGGGCGTACTCGCCGCCAAGGGCGAACGCGAGGCCTGGGCGAGCGTCCTCGACCAGCTGAGCCTGGCCGACTTCGTCACGTCGGGGTCCTACGACCGTCATGTGCGGCGGATGCGGCAGCGGTACCGGAGCCGCCGTGACCGCCTGGTCGCGGCGCTCGCCGCGCGGGCCCCGCACATCGAGGTCACCGGGGTCGCCGCCGGCCTGCACGCGGTGCTGCGGCTGCCGCCCGGCACGGAGCGCTCCGCGCTGAAGGCCGCCGCGTGGCAGGGCGTCGCGCTGGACGGGCTGGCCGCGTTCCGGCATCCGGAGGCGTCAACCACGGGGCCCGGGGCGGGAGTTCGGGACGGTCTCGTCGTGGGGTACGCGACGCCCTCGGAGGCGAGGTTCGGTGCCGCGCTGGAGGCGCTGTGCGAGGTGCTCCCGCCCGACGCGCCGACCGGTTCCCCTGCTGCCGGATGAGCAGCCCTGCACGGCCTGACTCCCACCTGCGCAGGAGACGGGGAGTGCTGCGCCGGTACGAGTCGTCCGATGTGGTCTCCTCCCGGCTCACGGATCCCACCGACGGCGGGCCGGAAAGCGACTTCCGGCCGATGTCGAGTCCAACGGCGGTGGGACCGTCGGCGCAGGAGGCGAGTTGTCGTCCGGCCCGGAACGGCGTCGGCCGCGACGGCGCCCCCGTCCTTCGTTCCACCGTCAGGCGCAGGGCCACCCCCGCACGTCCCGCCCTGTTGGCGGTCGATCCTGGTGGCCGTACGGCCGGCGCACGGGGCCCGGCTGCTCGGTCCTGGGCCGGTCGCGGAGATGCTGCCGGGGCAACTCCTGGCGTTGGAGGACACGCGCTGCGGGGCAGGCGTGGGCCGTACCCGGACGATGGCGGCGGCGTATCTCGTGCGAAGCGGGGAGGAGACGCCGACGAGGGCGGTCCGACGGAATCTCGCCGTCGGGCCGCCCTCGATCGAGCAGATCTACTACGCGCTGTGCCTCGGCCCCGGCCGGCCGGGGCGACCGCCGTTCCCGGTGGTCGCCGTCAGCCGGCCGGTGGACGCTCCGCGGCGCATGCTGTCGTGGTTCTGGAACAAGACATTTCCGGATACCGGGTGATCAAGTCAGTATCAAAATAAGCAGGTTCGGTAAGGAAAAAGCATTCAGCACAGCTGGGTCAGGGACCGGGTCAGGACAGCAGGAAATCCGCCTCGCCCGCTTTCGCCCCCTCGATGAAGGCCGTCATCTCGTCGGTGGTGTAGATCAGTGCCGGCCCGTCCGGGTCGGTGGACTGGCGGACGGCGATCCGGCCGTCGGCGAGCTTCATCGCCTCCAGGCAGTTGCCGCCGTTGCCGCCGCTCCACGGCTTGTGCCAGCCTTCGCTTCCCAAGTCCCGCGCGGGCATGCCGTTGTAGACGCTCATACGCGGCTTGATGCGATCCATTCACAGCTCCTTGCGGAGATCCTTGAGGATCTCCTTCGTGCGATGTGCCGTAGCGGCCTGCGCCGCCATGCGGTCCATGACCTCTAGGTGGGTCGCCACCTCTTCGCGCGCGTCCAGATAGACGGCGCCGGTCAGGTACTCGCTGTAGACCATGTCCGGCAGTTCCGGCATGGCAAATCGGAACAGCACGAAGGGCCCGTACGTGCCCGGGTGCGGCCCCGAGGAGAACGGGGCGACCTGCAGGGTCACGTTGGGCAGCTTCGTGGCGTCGAGCAGTTTGTCGATCTGGGCACGCATCACCTCCGGGCCGCCGACCGGGCGGCGCAGGGCGGTCTCGTCCATGACGGCCCAGAAGCGGGGCGCGTCGGGACGCGTCAGCAGGTCCTGGCGCTGCATGCGCAGCGCGACATGGCGCTCGATCTCGTCGGGCTCGGTCTGGCCGATGGCGCCCGACAGCAGCACACCGCGCGCGTACTCCTCGGTCTGCAGCAGCCCGGGCACGAAGTGCGGCTCGTACGACCGGATGAGCGCGGCGGCACCCTCCAGGCTGACGTACATCGAGAACCAGCCCGGCAGGATGTCGTGGAAGCGCTGCCACCAGCCGGGCTTGTTGGCCTCCTCGGCCAGCCGGACGAAGGCCGCGGCCTCCTCGTCGGAGACGCCGTAGGACTTCAGGAGGAACTGGAGGTACGGGATCTTGAGGGAGACCTCCGCCATCTCCATACGACGGACGGTGGCGGGCGCGACGCGCAGGACCTTGGCGGCCTCCTCGCGCTTGAGCCCGGCGCGTTCCCGCAGGTCCAGCAGGCGCCGGCCGAGGACGACCTGGCCGACCGTCGGTGCGGACCGCGGCTCGCTCACGCTCCACCTCCCCCCAATGAGTCCCGTTGAGTCCCGTACGGCGCCTGAGCCCGGGCGCTGAATCCTGACAGCCCTGCGGCGCCATTCGAAGACTCATTCGAAGATCGGGAGAGACCTCCGGAGATTCCAACTGGCGCCGCGCGACGTTCTGTTGCGAGCAGTGTGCCACGACCGTGCAGAGCGTCATACGGCACTCTGCATTTTTCATAGTGACACTTGCCAAGTGTTCACGGCGGGGCGATAGTGGCAAGCGTGATTCCGTCCGCGCCCTTAGGAACAGACGCCGCCGCAGGCCGCCTCGGTCTCGGTGCCGCCACGGGAGCCGCCCCAGGTGGGGCCGCTGCCGAGCGCCGGTTCCGGTTCGAGCTGGCCGCCCATCCGGGTTCCCCAGCCCAGGCCAGACGCCTGACGCGGGCCCGACTGTCCGGCTGGTCCGTGGGCGAGGACACCTGCGACACGGCGGTTCTGATCGTCTCCGAACTGGTCACCAACGCCATCGTGCACACCGCGAGCAGCCACATAGTCTGCGAGCTGCACGACGGTGACGACCTGGTGCGGATAGCCGTCCGTGACCAGGGCTGTGCTCCTGGCGAGCCGCACCCGTCCCCGCAACGGCCCGATGAGGAGCACGGGAGGGGATTGCTTCTCATCGACGCGCTGTGCCGGGCCTGGGGCGCACAGGAACACGGACCCGGCCTGCTCGTCTGGGCCGACCTGCCCCGGCAGGCCGACCCGGCCCACGGCCACCACCCGGCCCCCGGCCACGACAGTTCCGTACCGCGCAACGACCTGGGGTGGGGCGCACGACCCAAACCGGTGCCGTCGGGCGGTACGGGCGACGAGGACGAGGCGACGGCACACTTCGGGGCCTTCGAGAATCTGGGCGTGTATCCGGCACGGGGGCATGAGGATGCCCCCCGCGGGCATGGGGGTGCCGGCGAGTTCGGAGGCCTGGATCTCGGCGGCTTCGGGGACCGGGAACACGGAAACGGGGTGGGTCCCGGCAGCGGGACCGGCTCCGTACACCGGAGCCGGGAGGTCGCCGGACACTTCGGGGAGCCGGGCCGGGAGGAAACAGGATCCTCCAGAGGCCGGGGCCACCTGGACGCCGGCGACCTCCCGGACTCCGCGGACACGGCGAACACCGGGGATTCCGGCGGGCTCGTGAATCCGGGTCCGCTGGGCACCTCCAGCGGGTTCGGGGACTTCGGGTCGGGGGTCGAATGGGTCTGAGCGGCGCTTCCGGTCCCGGCCAGGTACTCAGTCTCGACACGCTGGTCCGTCTGGGGCGCGCGCTGCACGGACCGGGCACGCCCCGGCGACTGCCCGTCCCCGAGGGCATGACGGCTCCGCTCGGCTGCGACGCGGTGGCGGTGCCCGCACGTTTCGGACCGCTGGTCCTGCCCCGCCTGCCGCGCGTCGGCTGTGTCTACGCCGACGAGGCGCACTGGTGGTGGATCGTGCCGTCCGACTCCGACTACGCGCTGGACTGGCCTTCGCCGGCGCGGTACACCGCCGGGGCGCTGGTGCCGGACGCGCCGCACGCGCCCGGGCTCATTCACCGGCCCGACGGGAAGCTGCCGTATACGCCGCCGATTCCGTTGTATCTGGCTGTGTGCCGGGTTACCGGGGCTACGCCCTCTTGGTCTCGGCCCATTAGCGCGTAGCGCTCTGCGGGGCGGTTGCGGATTTGTCCGCGGGTCCGGTGGGGGCTGGCCGCGCAGTTCCCCGCGCCCCTTTGGGGCGCGTCCTTCGCCGTCGGTCGAAGGTACGGTCCGTCCCTCCCGGCGTACGCCCGCGCGTCCGCAACCCTCTTCCCTCGCGCTCTCCCCCACACCGCCCCGCCCCGCGATAGTGGCCGTTCGTCCGCTATCGGGGGAGGTCGACGATGGGAAGCAAGGGTGATTCGGGGCAGGCGAGGCCGTCCGCGTCGGAGCAGCTGCTCTTCGGTGGGCCCTTGCGGTACGACATGGGGTGGAACCAGCACACCGACGCGTTCCTGGAGCTGGGCTTCCGGGCCATGGTGACGCGGTTGCCGGCGATGCTGGGGTCGAGTTTCCGGCTGGCCTGGCAGGCCGATCCCCGGGCCGCGCGGATCGTGCTGGCCGCCGAGGCGGGCCGGGGTGTCACACAGGCGGTGAGTCTGCTCGCGGTCAACAGCGTGCTGGGGCGGCTGATCACCGGCGGCGCGATCGCCGACCGGCTGCGCGGCGCCGCGCCGGCGCTGGTCACGGTGGCCGCCGTGCTACTGGTGGGCGCGCTGCTGCGGGCCGCGTCGACGTATGCGACGGGCCGGCTGGAGCCGAAGGTGGAGCGGGTCGCCACCGAGCTGTACCTGGAGCGGGCGGCGGCCGTGGAGCTGGCCGCGATCGAGGACCACGCGTTCCACAAGCTGCTGGACACCGCGCAGTACGGTGCCTCCTCGGCGCGCCGCATGATCTCGCTGGCGACGCGGGTGATGAACGCGGTGATCTCGCTGATCGCGGCGGCCGGTGTGCTGACCGTGCTGCATCCGGCGCTGCTCCCCCTGCTGGTGACGATGACGCTGCCGAGCGCGTGGGGCGCCCTGACGAACGCGCGCCGCCGCTACGAGTCCTTCCACATCTGGGTGCAGCACGCCCGCGCCGGCCATCTCATCAGCGGTCTGCTCACCGAACCGGAGGCGGCCCCGGAGATCCGCGTGCACGGGGTCGGCCCGTTCCTGCTGCGCCACTTCCACTCGATGTCGGAGAGCGCGGAGGCGGAACAGGCCCGGCTGGCCCGGCTCGCGGCCCGCACGGGCCTGATCGCGGCGACCTGGACGGGTCTGGCGACTGCGGCGACGTACGCGACGCTGGGCGTGCTGCTGCTGTCCGGTGCGATGGCGCTGTCGGTGGCGGGTACGGCGGTGATCGCGATCCGCACCGGTTCCGGAAGCCTCGACACGCTGGTGCTGGCGGTGAACCAGCTGCACGAGGAGGCCCTGTTCGTGGGCGATCTGCAGAAGCTGTACGAGGAGGCGGCCGAGCGGGCTATCCCGGTCGGCGGGGCCGCGCTGCCCGAGGAGCCGCGGGAGGTCCGCTTCGAGAACGTCACGTTCAGCTACCCGGGCGAGTCCACCCACCCCGCGCTGGACGACGTCACGCTCAGTCTGCCGCTCGGCCGGATCATCGCCCTGGTCGGCGAGAACGGCTCCGGCAAGACGACCCTGGTCAAGCTGCTGGCCGGGCTGTACCGGCCGGACCGGGGCCGGATCCTGTGGGACGGCGTCGACGCGGCGACGGCCGACCGGCACCAGCTGGCCGACCGGATCGCGATGGTGGCGCAGAACTTCAAGCGCTGGCCGTTCACGGCCCGCGTCAACGTGGCCGTCGGGCGGTCCGCCGCGCCGCTCACCGAGGAGCGGCTGGCCGGTGCGCTCGCCGAGGCCGGCGCCGAGGACGTGGTCGCGGATCTGCCGCGCGGCCTGGACACGCTGCTGGCCCGCAACTTCAGCGGCGGCCACGAGCTGTCGGGAGGCCAGTGGCAGCGGCTCGGAATCGCCCGGGCCGCCTACCGCAAGGGCCGCATCCTGATCGTGGACGAGCCGACCGCGGCCCTTGACGCCCGTGCCGAACTGGAGGTCTTCGAGAAGATCCGCGCGCTGGCCGGCACCGGCCAGACGGTCGTCCTGATCACCCACCGGCTGGCGTCCGTACGCCACGCGGATCTGGTGCACGTCCTGGACCAGGGGCGGCTGGTGGAGTCCGGGACGCCCGACGAACTCCTGCTCAGCGGCGGTGTCTACGCGGAGCTGTACGCGCTCCAGGCGGACCAGTTCACGGCGAAGGTGCCCGCCCCGAAGGCGGGCTGACGGGTCAGGCGGCCACGTCCACGGTGTCGGCGCTGCGCACGATCACCAGGAACATGTCGGTCGCGATGTCCATGACGACCTCGGCGGGCAGCCCTTCCAGACGGCGTGCCTGCGCGAACTCCTCCGCCGGCCACGAGCCACGCGGCCCGCCGGCGGGAAAACGCTGAAGCACCGTTCGCCCGTTCACCCTGTACCTCCCTGTCGTGCTGAACTCGGAGAGCTTCGTGAAGCCTCGTAGAGTTAAACGCCGACAGTACGGTGAACGGCTCGCGAAGTGACGGTACTGAGACATAGTCGACACCTGGCCACACATGTTGAACACAGGTTTCCGTATCAGTCCTCGTACTCGTCGTGATACAGAACACGTGCGCTGCCGGCGGGCGCCCCCAGCACCGACGCACGCCCCCTGGGTTCCTCCCACTCCTCCTGCCGCCCCAGCGCGGTCAGGTCGAGGAAGGAGGTGGTCGAACCGAGCCCGTCGAGCCCGCGCTCATAGGTCGAGTAGGTGTGGAACACCCGGTCCCGGTCCCGCAGGAAGCAGCTGACACCGGGCCGCTCGACGGGCTCCCCGTCCCCGACGAGCGTCACGTCGAAGTCCCAGTTGAACTCCCCGCCGAAGGACGAGTACCAGGGCACCGTCCACCCCATCCGTGCCTTGAACGGCAGGATCTTCGTATACGGCGCCCTCGACACGGCGGCGAACGTGGTGCCGCGCGCCTTCAGATGGGCGAGATGCCCGATCTGGTCGAGGAACGCCGAGCAGCTGCGGCACCCCGCCTCCCACTCGGGCGCGAACATGAAGTGGTAGACGACGAGTTGGCCGCGCCCCTCGAAGAGGTCGAGCAGGGTGGCCTTCCCGTCGCCGCCCTCGAACAGATACTCCTTGTCGATCTCCACCATGGGCAGCCGGCGCCGCTCGGCGTTGAGCACGTCCCGCGCGCGCGTGGCCGCCTTCTCCTTGAGCAGCAGTTCCTCGCGCGCCGCGCGCCACTGCGCACGCGAGACGATCTCCGGAAGCGACATGGGCCCTCCTGTGACAACGGTCCGTTGAGGGGTGGACCGGGGTACGGACCGGAACTCATCGCTGCCGCGGGAAACTTCTGGAGATTCGTCGGAAACCTCTGGGGATCGGTCGACCTCTGGAGATTCGTCGACCTCTAGAGATTCGTCGCGTACGACACCGGGAGCGTGAGCAGCCCTCGCGCGCGCAGCGAGGGCCGCCACCGCACCTCGCCCTCCCCCGGCTCCAGCCGCGGGAAGCGCTCCAGCAGGGCGGCGAGCGCGATCTCCGTCTCGGCGCGGGCCAGCGGCGCGCCGAGGCAGTAGTGGATGCCGTGGCCCAGCGCGAGATGCCCGGTGGTGTCGCGGCCGAGGTCGAGCCTGTCCGGGTCGGGGAAGCGGTTCGGGTCGCGGTTCGCGGCGGACGGGGACACCCAGACCGTCTCGCCCGCGGGGATGGTGACCCCGCCGATGGTGACTTCCTCGACGGGGAAGCGCCGGATGGCGAGCAGCGCGGGCCCTTCGTAGCGCAGGAACTCCTCGACGGCGGCGGGGATTTGGGTGGGGTCCTTGCGCAACGCGGCCAGTTGCTCCGGGTGTTGCAGCAGGGCGAGCACGGCGTTCCCGATGAGCTGAACCGTGTTCTCGTACCCCGCGAAGAGGATGAGGAAGGCCAGCGACATCAGCTCGTCCTCGCTGAGCCGGTCGCCCTCGTCGCGCACGGCGATCAGGTCGGAGAGCAGGTCGTCGGCGGGCTCCTCCCGTTTGTCGGCGAGGAGTCGGGTGAAGAAGCCGAGCATCCCGACGATCGCCTGCTTGCCAGCCTCCGGCGGTGTCCCGGGGGCGGGCGCGACCAGGGTGTCGGTCCACACCCGGAAATCCCGGCGGTGCCGGTCGGGCACGCCGAGCAGGTCGCAGATGACGGTGATGGGCAGGGGTGCCGCGTAGGCGGCGATGAGGTCGGTGTCACCGTTCTCGCCCAGTGCGTCGAGGAGTTGGTCGGCGGTGCGCCGAACGGGCGTACGGAGCTGCTCGGTTCGGCGCGGGGTGAAGGCGCGGCCGACCAGGCGGCGGACGCGGGTGTGGTCCGGCGGATCCATGTTCAGGAGGTTCGCGTCGAGGGCGGGCGGCAGCGCGAACCCCTTGTAAGTCCCGGCCGTGGCATGCCTCTTGTCCAGCGAGAGCCTCGGGTCGGCCAGTGCCGCCCGGACGTCCTCGTACCGGGTGACGAGCCAGGCGGGGGTGCCGTCGGGGCCCGCGATGCGGTGCACGGGGGCGCTGTCGCGCAGGCGCCGGTACACGTCGTACGGGTGGTCGAGAAGGCCGTCCGCGAGATCCATGGGAACAGCCTAGAGGGGACTTCGGCGCGGTTCAGGTGTCGTATTCCTGGATGCGCCGCCCGTGACTCCGGTCGACCAGGGAGGGCAGTCGGTCCCCCAACTCCCGTACGACGGAGGGCACATCGAGGGTCAGCAGCTCGCGGTCGCGCATCAGGACGCGGCCGTCGACGATCGTGGTGCGGACGTCGGCGGAGCGGGCGCTGTGCACGAGGGTGGCGGCGAGGTCGTGGACGGGCTGGGTGTGCGGTCCGGTGAGGTCGACCAGGACGATGTCGGCCCGGCGGCCCGGTGCGACGGACCCGATCGAGTCCCCCAGTCCGACCGCCCGGGCACTCTGGAGGGTGGCGTGATGCAGCGCCTGACGGGACGTCAGCCAGCGCGGGTCGCCCTCGGTCGACTTCTGGACGAGGGACGTGAGGGCCATCGACTCCCAGACATCGAGGGAGTTGTTGGAGGCGGCGCCGTCCGTGGCGAGTCCGACCGGGATGCCGATGGCGCGCAGGGCGCGGATCGGAGTGGTGTCGGGCCAGCCGAACTTGAGGTATCCGCGGGGTGCGGTGGCGACCGCGACACGGCCGCTCGCGCGCTCCAGGACGGGCAGGTCGCGGTCGGTGATGCCGGTGCCGTGGGCGATGAGCAGGTCGGTGGCCAACAGGCCCGCGCGGTCGAGGACTTCGATCGGTGTGACGCCGTGGCGGGCGAGGCTGGTGTCGGTCTGGTCGCGGTTCTCGGCCGCGTGGAGGTGGACGGGGAGGCCGTGTTCCAGGGCGAGTTCGGCGGTGGCGGCGAGGTCGGCGTCGGTCACCGTGTAGGGGGCGTGCGGGGCGAGGGCGGTGGTGATGCGGCCGTCGGCCGCGCCGCGGTGCCGTAGCGCGAACTCCAGTGACTTCTCCCGGCCTTGAGGTCCCTGGGAGGAGAAGTAGGCCTCGCCGAGATGGGCGCGGATCCCGCACTCGGCGACCACGGCGGCGACCGTGTCCATCGAGAAGTAGTGGTCGGCGAAGCAGGTGACCCCGGCGCGGATCATCTCGGCACAGGCGAGCCGCGCCCCCAACTCGACATCTTTTCGGGTGAGGTTGGACTCGACGGGCCAGACGACGTCGTTGAACCACTCGTCGGTGGGCAGGTCCTCGGCGAGCCCGCGCAGGGCGACCATCGGCGCGTGGGTGTGGCAGTTGATCAGCCCCGGCAGGGCGACCTGCCCGCGCGCGTCGAGACGTTCGACGGCGGCCAGGCCGGCCACGTCCGCCGCGCTCGTCACCGACGCGACGAGCCCGTCCCGTACAACGATCGCGGCGTCCTGCGCGAAGCCGACGCGCTCCTCGTCGTCGTGCACGAGGACGGCGCAGCCGGTGATCAGCAGGTCTGCGGGAGAGTCACTCACTCTCCCAACGTACGGCGTCGTCCTCGCCCCGGGTGAGCCGAACCACGCATCCCGGCGTGGCGCTGTCGCAAGCCGCCCCGGACCAGCACGCTTGCCTCATAAGGCGTCATAGGACTTCTGGTCCGAGACTTCTGGTCCAAGGCTTCTGGAAGGAGCCCGGCATGCTCCTCGGCACCTGGAATCTGGAGAACCTGTACCGTCCCGGCGGCCCGTTCGGCCCCAAGGACAAGGCCGCCTACGAGGCGAAGCTCGCCTCCCTCGCCGCCGTCATCACGGAACTGGACCCGGCCCTGCTGGGCGTGCAGGAGGTCGGGGAACCCGAGGCACTGCAGGATCTGGCCGGGATGCTGGCCGGCGAGTGGCACATCGCCCTGTCCGCGCACCCGGACGTCCGGGGCATCCGGGTCGGCTTCCTCAGCCGTACGGAACCCCGGGTCGTCGCCGACACGAACGCGTTCCCCGCTCAGCTGCGCCCGGTGCAGTCCGACGACTCGGGCGCCGAGGAGTCGGCCACCGGGCGCGGCCTGCTGGCGGTGGAGGTCACGACGGCGACCGGCCCGCTGACGGTGGCGGTCGCCCATCTGAAGTCGAAGCTGCTGACCTACCCGGGGGACCGTTTCTTCCCCCACGACGAGGGCGAACGGGCCCGCTACGGCGCCTACGCCCTCTACCGCAGGGCCGCCGAGGCGGCGACGCTGCGCGCGCTGGCCGACGAACTGCTGGCCGGTGACGGCCGTACCCGGGACGTTGCGGTGCTCGGCGACATGAACGACGAGGTGCAGGCGGCCACCACACAGATCCTGCTCGGGCCGCCCGGCTCGGAGATCGGCACGCCCGGCTACGACCACCCGGACCAGGGAGACGCGGTCCGGCTGTGGGACGTGGCCCCGCTCATCCCGGCCGACCAGCGCTACTCCCGCATCAACTCCGGGCGCCGCGAACTGATCGACCACATTCTGGCCAGCCATCACCTGGTGCACCGGGTGACGGCGGCGGGGACGGGACTGCCCGGCGCAGAAGCACCCCAACTGCCGTCCGTGGGACCGGATCCGGCGGCGCGGCGCGAGGCGCCGGGGTCGGACCACGCACCCGTGTGGGTGCGAGTGGAGTAGCTACCGGCTATACGGCGACGGGGAGTTCGATGGCGCGCAGCCCGACCCGCCCGCGCCCCCGCTCGAACTCCTCCAGCAGTGCGGTGAGTTGCTCGATGTGCCGGCGGGTGAGCCGCCCCGTGTCGTCGAGGTGGACGGCGCAGGCGGTGGTGGTGTCGACGAGCCGTTCGAGGACGGCGGCGACCTCGTCGGTGCCCTCCGTGTGCCGGGCGAGGGCGGGGAGTTCGGCGGCCGAGACGGCGATGGCGCCACGGGCCTCGGCGAGCGTGCGGTAGGCCTCGCGGCGCAGGGTCCAGCGCTCGGCGCGGTCGCCCGACTCGCTCAGCACGTGCACCAGGTAGGCGTGCGCGGCCTCGCCGGCGGCCGCGAGCCGCGCCCGCACTCCCCCACCGCGCTTCCCGGGCATCGGCAGATGGCCGACGATCAGCACGATCGCGCAGGCCATCAGCGTCTCCGCGATCCGGCCGGCGGAGGCCTGCGGTTCCCCGCCGACCATCACGAGCGAGAGCACGAGAACGGTGACGACGGCGGTCTGCGCGGCGAAGTGCCGGGTGGCGACCGGGATGAGCGCCCCGCTGAGCGCCACGAGCGCGACGAGCCCCTCGGGCCGGGGCAGCACGGCGGCGAACCCGGCGAAGAGCAGCGCCCCCAGCACGGTCCCCGCCGCCCGGCTCAGCGCCCGGGAGGCGAGCGGTCCGAGGTCGGGCTTGACGAGGAAGACGGCGGTGGCGGGCAGCCAGTACCAGTGCTCGTGCAGCCCGTACCAGCGGGCCCGGTGCAGGGCCTGGGCGACCGCGACACTGGCCCCGAAGCAGAGAGCGACCCGGAAGCCGTACTCGCGCCCTCCAGCGCCAAATGCCCTACGGAACAGATCAGTTGTGGTCCTCCGGCGGGTGTGCAGATCGCTCCCCTCCGCCTGGTCGAAGGCGTCGGCGGCGTGCAGCAGGGCGTCGTCGAGGGCGCGCAGCGCGGGCGCGGAACGGTTCGGGGCGGGCAGCGGCCCGGTGTGCGCGTTGTCGCGCACGGCGGCTGCGAGCCGACGCGGCCCCTCACCCACCCGGGCCGGCACCGCCTCCCCCGCCCAGGCGAGCGCGGTCGCGGCCTCGGCGAGCGGCAGCGCGGCGGCGTACTGCCCGTGCAGTCGCCGCTCGGCCGCGGAACTGGCGTACCGCCGCAGCCGGGGCCCCGCGAGGGCGTCCTGCGCGTGATCGAGAGCGGCGGTGAGCGCGGCGCGCCGGGCCGTCGCCTCCGGACCGCCGGTGGCGTCGAGGAGCGCGGCGATCGCGTCGTAGACGGCGGCTACGGCGTCCCGCTCGCCGTCGAAGCGGTAGTCGCCGGCGATCGCGCCGGGTGTGGGCAGCGCCAGCCGCAGCCCGACCAGCCAGGCGGCCCCGGCGAGAAAGGCGAGCGCCCGCTGCCAGCCCGGTTCGGGCACGGGCATCCCGGCGCCGATGGCGGAGGCGACGAGCAGCTGCGTACCGGCACCGGACGCGACCGGCCCGATGGCGCTGAACCCGCCGGCGACCAGCCCGATCCCGGTGAGGAGCAGCGTCAGCACGACAGCCCCGACGTGCTCCCCTGCGTACGTCCCGACCAGCAGCCCCGCGCCACCCGCCAGCGCGGGCCCACCGAGCCGCTTGACGGAGGCCCGCCGGCTGCCGGGCCGGTCGTTGATCCCGGCGAGCATCGCCCCGAGCGCGGCCAGCACGCCAAGAGACGTCCTGTCGACGAGTACCGCGAGGAGGAGAAGCGGCCCGGCGGACAGCGCCCCCCGCGTGACCGCGCTCCAGGGAACCGGCCCGCGCTGGGCGCGGAGCGTGTGGGCGAGCCAGGGCGGAAGGGACAGTGCGACGGTACGTCGGGACACGGAGCTCCTGTCGTGACGAGGGCGGGGTGTGCCTTCGGGCGACGGTGGCCGGGGCGGAGACTGGGGCTGTGCCTCCACGGTAGTCCGGGGACTTGCGCGGAACGGGCCGGTGGTATTTCGGGGGTGTGAAGGTTGGCCGTAGGGGCGCTTTCTTTATGAACGCAACGCCCGGAACACAGCTTCCGCCGCCTTGGTGCGCGCGGCGCCCGGAGCACAGCTTCCGCCGCCTTGGTGCGCGCGGCGCCCGGAACACAGCTTCCGTCCGTGTCCTTGGTGCGAGCAGTGCCTGGAACACAGCTTCCGCCGCCTTGGTGCGAGAAGCGCCTGGAGAGTGGCTTCCGCTTCTCTACGCGCGCAACGCCCCGAGAACGGCTTCCGCGGCGGAGACCGCGTGCGTGAGCGCCTCCGGATCCGGGCGCAGCCCCGCCACGATGTCGTCGAAGCGCCGCAGCCCGGCCCGCTCCAGCAGCCGCTTCTCGTTCGTCACCCACTCCCCCCGGCCCGCCAGCACTCCGTGCCCGGCCTGCGCGGCGGCCACGGCGAGCGCGCCGGCGACCTCGGTGAGGCGGCCCTTCGGGGCGTGGTTGTCCCGCGCGTACGCGAGGGTGGCGCGGGCGGTGCCGTGCCAGCGGTCGGCGGCGGAGCGCCGCAGCTTCTCGGGATAGCTGTCGGGGCGGGGCAGTTCACCCCGCAGCACACGGTTGACCGCGAGTTCGGCGACCACGAGGTAGCTGGGGATTCCGGCGAGATGGAACAGCAACGGCTCCACCCGGAAACGTCCTTGCTCCGCCTCCGCCAACTCCCCTTCCACCACGTCGAGATCGCGGTAGTGCACGTCGACGCGCCGCCCGTCGATCGCGAGCCAGGCACCCCCGTTGAAGACCCCACCGCCCCACCCGCCGACCTCGGAGACCTCACCGTCCCAGCCGAGGGCTCGGAGATCGGCCGGGTCGAACGGACCGCGGTAGTAGACCGCCAAGTCCCAGTCGCTGTCGGGGCGGTGGGTGCCCTGGGCGCGGGAACCGCCGAGAGCGACGGCCTGGACGGCCGGCAACTCGGCGAGCAGGTCCGCGACTCCGCCGAGGAACGTCTCATCGTCCATGATCACTGAACGTACCCCATGCCCTGTGCGTCCGGCTCCGGAGGCAGCTGTCCCCAGCCGCGGCTCTCCCTGTGCGCCACCAACGCGGTGCCACCCGCCGACGCGGGTGCGGACAGCTTCGCGTCCACCGGGTCCAGCCCTTTTCCGAGGTGTCAGGAAGCGGGCTTGTCGGTCGAGGAGGACTCCTTGCGCTTCCCGTTCGGCTGGTGGGTGAAGACGGCCAGGTGCCACACGCCCTTCTCCCGCGTCACGGTGAAGGTGTCACTCAGAGACTTGCCCGCCCCGGCGTCGGCCAGAAGGCGAGCCGACCCGGTGTCAGGACCCATGTCGTGACCGATCCGGACATCCTTGATCTTCCACTCCTGCCCACCTCGGTCCTTGAGGATCTGCGCGGCCTCCTGTCGCGACCAGCTCTCGTCCTCGACCCCGCCGACCTTGATCAGACCGGTGGCGCTGCGGGAGTTGAGGGCGTCCACGTAGGCCTCGACGGCCTGGCGCGCCCCGTCGGTGCTCCGGCGCCGGCTCTGCGCGGCCATCACCGAGGCGTACCCACTCCTTGCGCAGGAGTGCGAACGGCGGCTGTCCGAAAGGGAGTTCGGTCCGCCTCCGGAACAGGTGGAGGAGTAATTCGGATGCGGGACCGTCGTCCACGTGATCCGCTGACGTCCCGCAGGGCGAAGCCCGCCGCCGACCCCCACCCCTGGGAGACCTCGTGCTCGAACGTGTCACCGTCCCCGGCCTCTTCCCACCGCCCATGTACTCCCACGCCACCGTCGTAGAGGCCGGTACGAAGCTCGCCCTGCTCGCCGGGGCCGTGCCGCTCGACGCCGACGGCAATGTGGTCGGCGAGGGGGACCCGGTGCGGCAGGCCGAGCAGGTGCTCGTGAATCTGGGTGAGCAACTGCGGGCCGTCGGCAGCGACTTGGGACATGTCGTGGCGACGGACGTGTACGTCGTGAGTAGTGAGCCCTCGGCGCTGTCCGCCGTGTGGGAAGTGGTCCGGGCGTCCGGGCTGAGCGTGGGGCCGCACTCGTCCACGCTCGTCGGTGTGGCCTGCCTCGGGTACACCGGGCAGCTCGTGGAGATCACGGCGACAGCCGTCGTACCGCCCGCACCGGCGGAGGTGGCTCAGCCGTGAACTCCGGCCCGGAGACCGTCGTCACGCTCCGCCGGGCGACCGCTCCCGACGCCCGCTCCGTCGCCGACGTGTGGCTGCGGTCCTTCGCCGCCGCGCTGCCGACCGTTGTGAGCCCGCGGTCCGCCGACGACGTGCGCGAGTACTTCCGGGATGTCGTCGTGCCGTTGCGCGAGGTGTGGGTGGCCGATGCGGGGGACGGTGGCGGAGTCGTGGGGCTGATGGTGCTCAACGGTGATCTGCTGTCGCAGCTCTACCTCGATCCGGACTGGCGCGGGCGCGGCCTCGGGGATCGGTTCGTGGAACTGGCCAAGGAGCGGAGTCCGGGGGGCCTGCAGCTGTGGACCTTCCAGGTCAACAAGCCCGCCCACCGGTTCTACGAGCGGCACGGCTTCGTCGCCGTCGAGTCCACGGACGGCAGCGGCAACGAAGAACGGGAGCCGGATGTGCGGTTCGTGTGGGAGCCCAAGTCCTAGGTCAAGGGCCTGCGTTGCGGGCCAGTTCCAAGGCGTACGACGGCCACCACTGGCCCGCTGCCGGGCCGCCCCGGCAGGTGCCGTCGGACTCGCCGGGGCGTTTGATCCACAGGTAGGCGTCGAGAAGGGGGTTGTCCGTGCGGGTCGTCGGCGGGGTGCCCAGTGCGCGGCCGGGCGGGTTGCACCACGCGTCGGTGCCGGCGTAGGGGCCGTTGCCGTTGCGGCTGGTGTCGATGACGTAGTGCGTGCCGGCGAGATCCTTGGAGAGCTGGTCGCCGTACGCCGAACTCGCCTTGTTCGTCTGGAAGTTGGCGACGTTCAGGGCGACCCCGTCAGCACGGGCGACCCCGGACGCCTTCAGCGCGTCGACCAGTCGCCAGGCCTCGGGGATCCAGCCGGAGTTGCCCGCGTCGAGGTAGACGTGGGTGCGAGGTTGGCGTTCGAGGCGGTCGACGGCGTACGCGAGCAGGGCGTAGCGGTCGTTCGCCACGACCCGGGTGCAGCCGGCGACCACCTGGGCGACGGCGTCCGGTTCGACGACGACGTAGGCGCCCCGGTCGCCGAGGGCGGTCGCGAACTCGTCGATCCAGGTGCGGTAGGCAGCCGCGGTGGGGGCGCCGCCGAGCGAGTACTGGCCGCAGTCGCGGTTCGGGATGTAGTACGCCACGAGTACGGCGAGGCGGCCCGCGCGGGCCGCGGCGGTGGTGCGCGCGCGGACGACCGGGCCGGGATCGGGTCCGTTGAGCCACTCGGCCTCGGGTCTGGCGGCGATGCGGTCCATCAGGGTGGCGTCGGCCGTTCGGCCGTCCTCGCGCCAGATGGCCGCCTGTCGCGCGGCCGGGGAGTCGGGGGTGGTCCAGAAGGGTTCCGGTACGTCGCGGGTCGCCCCGGCGCAGCAGAGTCCCGCGAGGAGCGTGGCGAGGAGTGCTCGCTGTACCGGCGTGGGCAAGGGAGGCTCTCCGTTCCTGCCGGTGGGGACTTGTCCTTCCGGGAGTTTGCGGGGCACGCGTCAACGAGTCGCCGTGGCGTCGGTCAGGTCGCTGCGAGATCACCCCTATGGATGCGCTGTCGGGAGTGCCGCCATGTGTCGATTGGCGGGTGCGGCGCCGTCGTGGCTTGTCGCGCCCACGCGGCGGAGCCACAAATCGATACAGCCCCGCGCCCCTATCGGGGCGCTTCACCCCAGGTCCGCCTCTTGGGCACCGGTCTCCCATAACTCCCCGCCCTGCTCGTCCTCAGCCCCAGTCCGACCAGCGACTCCGCCAGCTTCACCGCCGCGCCGACCCCGTCCACGACCGGCAGCCCCAGCTTCTCCCCCACCGCCCGCTGCAGTCCCGTCATCCCGGCGCAGCCCAGCACCAGTACCTCGGCGCCGGCCGCCCGCGCCCGTTCCGCCGCCGTGAGGAACGCCGCCTCCGTGCGGGCCTCGTCACCGCCCAGGTCCAGGACGCCGAGCCCCGTGCCCACGACCGCCGCGCAGTTGCGGCCCACCCCCGCCAACTCCAGGCTGTCCTCGATCTGGCCGCACGAGCGTTCCAGCGTGGTGACGACGCCGTAGCGGCGGCCCAGCAGGCAGGCCAGATGGGCGGCCGCCTCGGTGATGTCGACGACCGGTACGTCCACCAACTCCCGGACGCCTTCCCGCCCGTGCTCCCCGAAACCGGCCATGACGACCGCGTCGTAGGACGGGCCGTCGTATGTCCGCAGCAGGTCCATGACGGCCGCCGCCGAGAGGTAGCTGTCGAGCCAGCCCTCTGCCGACTCCGGTCCCCACGCGGGGGTCAGTCCGGTCACGGTGGTGCCCGGGCCTGCGGCGGCCCGGGCACCTCGTACGATCTCCTCGGTCATCTCCTGCGTGGTGTTGCAGTTGGTGACGACGATGCGCACTCCGCTCAGACCTCCACCGGCTTGAGGGCGGGTTCGGCGGCGGCTCGCTCGGAGCGGCAGATCAGCAGGTACAGGCAGGCGCCGAGTGCCGTGCCGATGAACCAGGAGTACGGAGCGACATCGCTGAACGTCTTCACGAGTGCGAGGACGGCCGCGACGCCCGCCGAGGGCAGGAACGCCCACAGGGCCTTGGGGTTGACGCCCTTGCGGTAGTAGTAGCGGGAGCCGGGGGTCGCGTCGAAGAGTTCGTCGACGTCGATACGGCCGCGCTTCACCCAGTAGTAGTCGACCATGATCACGCCGAACAGCGGGCCCAGGAAGGCGCCGAGGCCGCCGAGGAAGTAGTTGACGACCGTGGGGTTCGAGAAGAGGTTCCACGGAGTGACGACCAGTGCGGCGACCGTGCTGATCATGCCGCCGATCCTGAAGGTGATCTTCTGCGGCCAGACGTTGGCCAGGTCGTACGCCGGTGAGACGAAGTTGGCGACGATGTTGACGCCCATGGTGGCGACGGCAAACGTGAACGCACCCAGCACCATCACCCAGGTGTTGCCGACCTTGGCGACCAACTCGGCCGGGTCGGTGATGGCTTGGCCCCAGACCTCGAGGGAGCCGGCCGTGACGATCACCGAAACGACCACGAAGGCCGTGGAGTTGATGGGCAGGCCCCAGAAGTTGCCGCGGCGGACGGTCTTGTAGTCGGGCGCGAAGCGGGAGAAGTCGCAGAAGTTGAGCATCAGCGTGCCGTAGGTGGCGAGGATCAGGCCGATCGCTCCGAACCACTGGCGCCACTGCTCGCCGAACGAGACCGGGTGCGGGGTGGAGGTGAGCGAGATCGACCAACCGGCCTTCGCCAGCACCCAGATGGCCAGCGCGATCATCACGAGCCAGATCGCCGGGCCGCAGAAGTCCTGGAACTTCCGTACGGACTCCATGCCCTGACTGATGATCACCGCCTGGATCAGCCACAGGGACACGAAGGAGACCCAGCCGAGGGCGTCAAGTCCCAGGAAGGAGTGGTGAGTCCAGGAGTCGAGGCCCGGCCAGGCGGCGAGCAGCATCACATTGACGGCGACGGAGGCCAGGTAGGTCTGGATGCCGTACCACATGATGGCGATCACGGCTCGGATGAGGGCCGGGATGTTGGCGCCCCACACGCCGAAGCTGATGCGGCTGACGACCGGGAACGGGACGCCGTGCGCCTGTCCGATCCTCCCCATCCAGTTCATGCCGACGTAGATGAGCACGAAGCCGACGAGGAGGGAGGTGAAGACCTGCCAGACGTTCATGCCGAGGACGAGCAGGCCCGCGGCGAAGGTGTAGTTGCCGAGGTTGTGGACGTCCGACATCCACATGGCGAAGAGGTCGAAGACCTTCCAGTTGCGCTTGTCGGCGGGGGCGAGGTCTTCGTTGGTGAGCCGGGGGTCGGGGACGAACGCTGGGGTGCCGGTGGCTTCGGCACGGTCGGCGAGGGACACGGGGCCTCCAGGACGGGGACGGAGGAGCTGGGAGGGGTGGGGGGTGGAGAGGCGGGGGCGGAGGGACGGGAGAAGGGTGGGCAGGATGGCTACCGATGTCTTTTGGTATACCAAACTGCCGTCATGGTCCCCCCGTCAACCGTTCCGGCCGATGTCCCCACTGTTAACGCTCCGTAAAAGACCCCCGGAGTCGGCGAAGATGGCCCCATGAGCTCCATGACAGCGAAGATCGAACCCCTCGGGGCGGTGCGCGAACGCGTCCTGGCGACCCTGCGACAGGACATCATCGCCGGTCGCCTCCGTCCCGGAGACCGGCTGGTGGAGCGCGAGCTGGCCGAACGCTTCGGGGTCTCGCGGGTGCCGGTCCGGGAGGCGATCCGGGCCCTGGTCGCGGAGGGCTTCGTCCTGTTCGAGTCGGCGCGCCGTACGGTCGTACGACGACTGACCCCGACCGACGTCAAGGAGCTGTTCGAGCTGCGCGAGGCGCTGGAGGTGTACGCGGCCGGGCTCGCCGCGTCCCGCGCCACTCCTCAAGCACTCGCCGAACTACGGGAGTTGCTCGACAGCGCGGCGGAAGCCACCAGGTCCGACGACGCGGAGGCGATCACCGACGTCAACACCCGCTTCCACGACCGGATTCTGTCCCTGGCCGGCAACAGCCTGCTGATCTCGGTCATGGAACCGGTCGACGGCCGGCTGCGCTGGCTCACCCGGCAGAACGAGGAGTGGCCCCAACTCCTCACCGAGCACGAGGAGTTGTACGAGGCGATCGCCTCGGGCGACCCGGACCGGGCCCGCTCCCACGCCCTCAGCCACGTCCAGGCGAACTACCGCTCCACGGTGCGGCACCTTTTCGGTGACGAGCCGGACTAGCCGTCCAACTGGGCTATCGACGGGCGTACTTGTCCGTCGCCGCCACCAGTGCCTCCACGACACCGGGCGAACTCACGTCGTGCCCGGCCTCGTCCACGATCACCAACTCGCTCTCGGGCCAGGCGTGTTGAAGCCGCCAGACGATACCGAGCAGGTTGCCGAGGTCGAGGCTGCCCTGAACCAGGGTTCCGGGGATGCCCTTGAGCAGGTGCGCGTCCCGGAGCACGACACCCTCGTCGTTGCCCTCGCCGAGAAAGTGGTCGTTGCCGAAGTAGTGCGTGACGGTGCGGGCGAAGCACATCCTGAACTCCGGGTCCTCGTACCGCTTTTCGGAACGCGGCGGCGCCGGGATGATCGCCGTCTCCCAGTCGGTCCACGCGCGAGCCGCCCGCTCCCGCACCGCCCTGTCCGGGGACTCGATGAGCCGGTTGTAGGCGGCGGCGAGGTTCCCGTCGCGTTCCCCCGCGGGCAGTTCACCTAGGAACCGCTCGAACGCCTCCGGGAAGAGTTTCCCAAGTCCCCTGGTCAGCAAGGTCACTTCGGCGTTCGAACCGGTGGCGACACAGGTCAGCACCAGCTCCGACACCGCTTCGGGATGGGTCTGCGCGTACCGCAGTCCGAGCACCGAGCCCCAGGACGCGCCCCGCACCAGCCATCGCTCGATCCCCAGGTGCCGTCGCAGCAGCTCCAGATCGGCGATCAGGTGAGCCGTCGTGTTCACGCTCATGTCGGTGTCGTAGGCGCTCGCGTGCGGGGTGGAGCGTCCGCACCCGCGCTGGTCGAGCAGCACGATCCGGTAGGCGGCGGGGTCGAAGAAGCGCCGGGGGTAAGGCGAACAGCCCGATCCCGGGCCGCCGTGCAGCACGACCGCGGGCTTGCCGTGCGGGTTTCCGCAGGTCTCCCAGTAGACGAGGTTGCCGTCTCCGACGTCGAGCATGCCGTGGTCGTACGGTTCGATCTCCGGATACAGGCCCATCCGGCGACCGTAACGCCCGCCGCGACCGGCCTGCCACCGGTTATCGCGCGACCGGCAGCCCCGCCGCCCCGGCCGCCGTGCGCAGCACGTCCCGCAGCATCGCGGGGGTGAGCTTCCCGGTGAAGGTGTTGCGCTGGCTGACGTGGAAGCAGCCGAAGAGGTCGAGGCCGTCGAGCGCCACCCGCATCCCGTGCCCGAACGCCGGTCGCGGCTTCGGCACGGCCCACCCCGCAGCCGCGAACGCGGGCAACGCGGCCTGCCAGCCGAACCCGCCGAGCACGATCGCGGCCTTCAACGTCGGCCGCAGCAGCGTCAGTTCCTCGACGAGCCAGGAGCGGCAGGTGTCCCGCTCCTCGGGGGTGGGCTTGTTGGCGGGCGGTGCGCAGCGCACCGGCGAGGTGATGCGCACGCCGTACAGCTCCAGGCCGTCGTCGGCACTCACGGCGGTCGGCTGCGAGGCGAGACCCACGTCGTAGAGGGCCTCGTACAGTACGTCCCCGGAGCGATCGCCCGTGAACATGCGGCCGGTCCGGTTCGCGCCGTGCGCGGCCGGAGCGAGGCCGATGATCAGCAGGGGTGCGTCGGCGGGACCGAAGCCGGGTACCGGGCGGCCCCAGTACGTCCAGTCGGCGAAGGCCGCGCGTTTGGTGCGGGCGACCTCCTCGCGCCAGGCGACCAGCCGGGGACAGGCCCGGCAGCCGGTGATCCCGCGATCGAGGTCGGACAGGTTCATCCCCTCACCGTACGGGCTCCGGCGATCACCGCACGGGCTCCGGTGCGAACCGGGTGCCGAGCACCGGGCAGCCGCGGATCACGCTGCCCGGCAGCGTCGGCGACTGCCACTGCCCGCTGTCCCCCGGGGACTAAAATCGCGGCATGGCTTCCGAGGGCGTGCACGAGAGCGACGACGTGAGCGACGAGACCGACGACCGTCGCCCTGCACCCGAACCGCGGGGCGATGCCGTGGCCGCCGCCGTCGCCGCCGGTCCCTCGAACGGCGAGAGTGTCCGCGTCGACAGCTGGATCTGGTCCGTCCGTCTGGTCAAGACCCGCTCCATGGGCGCCGCGGCCTGCAAGGGCGGCCACGTCCGTGTCAACGGCGAGCGGGTGAAGCCCGCGCACTCCGTCCGCGTCGGCGACGAGGTGCGGCTGCGCCACGAGGGCCGGGAACGGGTCGTCGTCGTGAAGCGCGTCATCCGCAAGCGGGTCGGCGCTCCCGTCGCCGCCGAGTGTTATGTGGACAACTCCCCGCCGCCCCCGCCCCGCGAGACCGTGGCACCGGCCGGTATCCGCGACCGCGGCACCGGCCGCCCCACCAAGCGCGACCGCCGCGAGCTGGAACGGCTGCGCGATCTGCCCAACCCCGGCACCGGTCCCGACGCGCACCGCGACACACATCGCGGCGCACACCGGGGCACGCAACGGTGACATCCGGTCCGGCCCCCTGGGCCCACCGGATGCCACCGTCGCCCTGCGCTCGGATCACATCCGTCGTCGCAGCGGTCGCAGGAGGCGGAGCAGCCGCAGCAGCTCCGCGTTCTGCCCTCGCCGTGCCCAGGCGATCAGGCCCAGCGGGATGATCAGGATCAGCGGTGTCGCCGCGTTCTGACCGTGGAACGCGGTCAGCTGCACGACGAAGGCACCCACCATCAGCGCGCTGAGCGCCGTCGCCGCCACCGACTGCAGCAGCGGGACCAACAGGGCGACGGCCCCGGACAGTTCGAGCGCGCCGATGGTGTACATGGCCCCACTCCCCCATCCGATCCGGTCGAAGGACTCCACGGCCGACGGGTGCGCGATCAGCTTGGGCAGCGCGCTCGCGATGCCGTAGAACAGGGCCAGCAGCACCTGCAAGCCACGCAGCGCGATCCGGGCTCGGCGACCTCGGGCGCTCGCGGACGCGACCGGAGAGGCAGAGGCGGAGGCAACGGTCTGGGACATGGGGTTCTCCTGAGGGAAGCGGTCCGTGTTGCTGTCACAGAGGTAGACCGGCCTCCACCGGAGAACTCATCGCTGCCGTACGGGACTTCCCCATCCGTCCATACGTCCGAGCGTCCGTCCGTCAGCCCATCGGCACCGCCCGCACCCACACCCGGTCCGGTGTCAGATAGCTGTCCACCTTGAGTCCCGCCTCCGCGAGCGCCTCCTCGAACTGGTCCTTCGTCAACGGCCGGGACCGGAACGTCTGGGTCCAGACCGCGTCGGGGAACACATACTCCGCGCGCACCGAGTTGGCCCCGTCCCCGACCGGTTCCGCCGACACGATCCGCGCGGTGAAGCCACTGGGGTCGACCCGCTCGCGTGGCACGTTCGAGTGGTAGTCCTCGCCCTCCCGCTGGATCAGCACACAGCCGCCCGCCGCGACGTGCCGTACACAGGTGCGCAGCAGTCTGCGCCGCACTTCCTCGTCCCAGGCGTGCACCAGGAACGACGCCAGCATTACGACGTCGAAGGTCTCGCCCAGGTCGAGGTTCTCGATCGGACTGCATATCGTGCGTGTGCCCCGGACCCGCTCCAGCATCTCGGCGGACTCGTCGACCGCCGTGACCTCGAATCCGCGCTCCAGGAGGGGACGGGTCACCCGTCCCACCCCGCTGCCCAGCTCCAGAATGCGCGCGCCCGCCGGTACGGCCGTCACGATGATGTCCGGCTCCGCTCCCACGGGCAGCCGTGAGTACAGCTCCACCGCGCAGCCGTCCGGGGTGATCGCCCCGGGTCCTGTCCCCTCGTACCCCTCACGCATTTCGATTCGCATGCCCGCCCAACGGCCCGTGCCCGCACGCCCGTTCCCGACTCGCACTGGTTCACCCGTACGAGTCAATTCCCTTTGGAGAGGCAACCGTTGGGGCGGCAGCCGTTGAAACAGAACCCTCCGGATCCGGTTGGCGGCCCGGGCTCAGAGCGGGAACCAGCCGTGCCCGAGATACCAGTGCCCGCCCGCCCGCAGATGATCGCCGACGACCCGCTCCACGGACGTACGCCGAGGCAGCGTCGCCACCGGCAGACCGGAGTTGCCGAAGACGAACTGGACGGGATCGCCGTCGGCCGGCTCCGTGTCGTCGTAGGCCACCCGGAACCGTTCCTGGAAGTGGACGATGTTCGAGTCGGCCGGGAGGTGTTGCTTCAACTGCCGGTCCAGCAGCCAGGAGTGGCAGACCGCGACCGCGTGGCGTTCCTCGGGGAAGTGCCGGGCGAAGAAGGGGCGGGCCAGGTCGAGCGAGCGGTCGCAGGCGGCCGGCGAGAGCGGCCCCTGGAAGTCGGGGATGTGCAGGTTCAGGCAGGGTGTCCCCGGCTCGACGTCGAGTCCGGCCGCCGCGAGCCCCCGCGCGGTGCGCTCTCCGAGCCGCGCCCGTTCGTACTGCAGCCGCCCCAGTTGGTACAGCTCGCCGCGGAAGTGCGGGACGAGCCACTGCGGGATCGGCACGCCTCCCCCGCCGTACCGTTTGTGGTTGACCGCGATGTTGCGTCCCAGGTCGGCGAGGGTGTGCCGGGAGACGTCTGCGGGGATGCCCCGTTCGCGGTGGTACGCGCGCGTGGCGGGCAGCGCGGCGACGAACACGTACACGGAGAAGTAGGAACCGATCTCGGGCGGCGCCTCGGGCAGCCGGGCCAGGAGCAGCTCGGTGAGCCGGGGCCAGTGGCCGTGCTCCCCGATCTCCTTCACCAGCGCCTCGACGCACTCCTCCAGGAGCCGCATCGCGTCGGAGTTCCGGGCCAGCACCCGGCGCAGTCGGACCAGTTCGTTGATGTCCTCGTGGGGTACGGCGAGGTCGAGCAGGATCTCGGGCAGTTCCTCGGCGTCCGGCAGCACAGTGCGTTTCCCCTCCCGTCGGGTCTCCTACCTGTGGAGAACGTCCGACCCGAAGAGTACGTTTCAAGAAGGAGTAGTGATCCTGATGCGTACGGGCAGTGAGCCGACGACCGCGCGGAGTCCGCTGCGGGCGCGGTTCTGGCTGAGCGTGTGGGGGCTGGTCTGGACGATCTTCGGCACGGCGGCGTTCGCGCTCGCCGGGCGCCCCGGCTGGGCGGCGGCCTGCGGGGTGCTGTGGCTGGTCGTCACGATCGACATGACCATGATCCTCAGACATATGCGCCAGGGCCCGCACTACCAGCCGGGCCCCGACGTCCCGCCGTACCGGCCGCCGGAACACCGCCATCCCTGACCGGCTCGCGCGCGGGGCCTACCCGTCGAACCGGGCAGCCTTCAGGTACTGCGGCTGGGGATCGAGCGCGGCGGCCAGCCGGAAGTGGCGTTTGGCCTGGGCGGCGCGTCCCTGCCGCTCATAGGTACGGGCGAGCGCGAAGTGCGCGAACGCGTTGTCCGGCTCTCGCTCCAGGACGATGGTGAACTCCAGCTCGGCGGGGCGCAGTTGCGCGGCGGCGAAGAAGGCACGCGCGCGCAGCAGGCGGGCGGCGGTGTTCTCGGGGTGCGCGTCGATGACGTTGTCGAGCAGCTTCACCGCGCCCCGCGGGTCCCGTGCGCCGAGCAGCTGCTCGGCGGCACGGAAGTCGATGACATGCGTCTCCGGAGTACGTCCGGTCGTTCCGCTGTTCTCGGGCACGGCGAATTCCTTCCCTCGCTCGCACGTTTCAACGCCCGATGGAAAGGCCGCTATTCCTGGGGTGGCTGCTGGGGCGCGTGCGCCCTGCGCACGAGTTCGGCCCATACGTCCCGTACGCGCCGCTCCAGCGCCTCCAGGGGTACGTCGTTGTCGATGACGATGTCCGCGATGGCGAGCCGCTTCTCGCGCGTCGCCTGGGCGGCCATACGCGCGCGGGCGTCCTCCTCGGTCATGCCGCGCAGCCGTACCAGCCGGTCGAGCTGTGTCTCGGGGCTCGCGTCGACGACGATCACGAGGTCGTACAGCGCGGCCAGGGCGTTCTCGGCGAGGAGGGGAACGTCGTGGATCACCACCGCGTCGTCGGCCGCGGCGGTTTCGAGCTCGCGGGAGCGTCTGCCGACCAAGGGGTGGACGATCGAGTTGAGGACGGCCAGCTTCTCGGGGTCGGTGAAGACGATGGAGCCCAGCTTCGGCCGGTCCAGGCCGCCGTCCGGGCCGAGCACGTCCTCGCCGAAGGCCTCGACGACCGCCGCGAGCCCGGGAGTTCCGGGCGCCACGACCTCGCGCGCGATGCGGTCGGCGTCGATCAGCACGGCACCGTGCCCGACCAGCAGCCGCGACACTTCACTCTTACCGGCACCGATGCCCCCGGTGAGGCCGACCTTCAGCATGGACAGAAGCCTACGGCCTGTCACTGACAGGCCACCCGGCAACCGGCGACCGCCGACATGTCCGTCAGCTGTCGCCCTCGCGCTCCGCAAGGAAGCGCTCGAACTCCTGCCCGATCTCGTCCGCCGACGGGATCTCGACCGGCTCGGCGAGCATGTTGCCCCGGCTCTCGGCGCCCGCGGCGGCGTCGTACTGGTGCTCAAGACCCTGGACGAGCGCCACGAGTTCCTCGTCGCCCTCCTGGATCTGGCGGTCGATCTCGGTCTGGGTGCGGTGGGCCTCGGTGCGCAGGGAGTGCGCGATGCCGGGGAGGACCAGTCCGGTGCCCGCCGTGATGCCCTCCAGGACGGTCAGGGCCGCGTCCGGGTACGGGGAGCGGGCGATGTAGTGCGGGACGTGCGCGGCGACGCCCAGGACGTCGTGGCCCGCCTCCATGAGGCGGTACTCGACGAGCGCCTCGGCGCTGCCGGGGACCTGCGCCTCTTCGAAGGGGCTGCGGTGGCCCGGGACGAGGTCCGTGCGGTTGCCGTGCGGGGTCAGGCCCACCGGGCGGGTGTGCGGGACGCCCATGGGGATGCCGTGGAAGTTCACGGACAGACGGACACCGAGGCGCTCCACGATCTGCTGGACGGCCAGGGCGAAGCGCTCCCACTCCACGTCCGGCTCGGGGCCCGACAGCAGCAGGAAGGGCGCTCCGGTGGCGTCCTGGACCAGCCGTACGTCGAGGGTGGGCTCCTCGTAGTCGGTCCACCGGTCGCGCTTGAAAGTGAGCAGCGGACGGCGGGCGCGGTAGTCCACGAGCCGGTCGTGGTCGAATCTGGCCACGACCTGGTGGGGCAGAGTGTCGAGCAGCCGTTCGACGATCTGGTCGCCCGTCTCGCCCGCGTCGATGTATCCGTCGAAGTGGTAGAGCATGACAAGACCGGCCGACTCCTGTGCGAGCGCCATGTCGACGACGGCCAGGCCCTTCGGCTCCCATGCGTACAAACCCTGCGGATCAAGCACTGTGACCGCTCCTCCTCGTGTTCGTACTGCACAACGCCCTCCAGGGCATGGGCATTCCCGCCCATGCCCCTGATCAGGCACCTCTTACGGGCTTTTCATGCGCCGCTCCCCTGTGTCACCAGGAGGGCGTCCACGTCACGTGGACAGCACGCGCGCGTGGAGCGCGGTCACGGCCTTGCGGGCGGAGGAGAACGCGCCGTGCTGCCAGGCGTCGGTGTAGCTGAGCCAGTCGCCGGCGAAGTAGACGCGTCCCGTGGGTTCGTTGAGCGGCTTGTAGCGGACGTCGTCGGGGCCGCCCGGGGTGTCGTGCCACGCGGCCTCCAGGTGGGGCGTCTGACGCCAGTGGTGGGAGAACGACGACGCCAGTTCGCTGCGGTACTTCTCCCCGTAGATCTTCACGCCCGCGGCCACCGCCCGCTCCTCACGCCCCTTCGGGGTGAGCTTCGCGTACGAGTCCGCGTCGTCGTCGTAGTTGTAGTACCCGATGAGGACGCCCCGCTCACCATGGAAGCCGTACGAAGGGTGCCAGATGTGGGTGACGTCCTGGTCGGTCTCGGTGATGCCGCCGTAGATCCGGTGATCGAGTTCCCACCAGCGGGACTTGTACTCCAGGCCGATCTTGGCGGCGGACGACGGGGTGATCGCCTCCAGGGCGCTCTGGACGCCGGCTCCGAGGTTGTGCGGGATCTTGGCGAGGATGTTGGGCGGCAGGGCGCCGACGCAGTAGTCGGCCTCGACCATCTTCGTACGGCCTCCCTGGGTGTAGGTGACCGAAACACCGCTCCCCTTGTCGGTGATTTTCGAGACGACCGCTCCGGTGCGGATGCGATGTGCGCCGATCGCCCGGGTCAGCGCCTTCGGTATCTGGTCCATGCCGCCGACCGGCTGGAACATCAACATGGCCTGGTCGAAGCCGAATTCGAAGGAGAAGTAGCGGCCGACACCGCTGGCGAGGACCTCGGAGGCGGTGGGGACGTCGCCGAGCAGCACACCGGGGGTGCCCGCGGCGGCCGGTACGGTCGTGTACCCGCGCCGCTCACCGCCCGTGTACTTCAGCGTGTCGCCCAGCTCTCCCCAGTCCTTCAGGAACTCGACCAGCCGCTCCTGGTCGGTGGCGGTCAACTCCTTGTCCAGGGCGCCCTTGTCGGTGGCCTTGGCGAGCAACTCCGAGACGTAGCCGTAGACATCGGCCTTGGCGGTGCGGTAGCGCTCGGGCTTGGTCATGCCGGCGGACTCGTTGTAGATGTACGCGTCCGCGTTGACGTTGGTGAACACCTGGATGGGGACGCCGAGTTCACGGCAGTAGTCGAGGGTGATCATCCACTGCGGGATCCGCGCGGGACCGCAGTTCATGTAGTGCCCCTCGGCGAAGCGGGCGGTCTGCCGGTTGCCGTAGAGGTCGGTCGTCGTGTCGCCGCCGCGGACGGTGAAGTTGCGGCCTCCCGTACGGTCCCTGGCCTCCAGGATCGTACAGTCGTAGCCGGCCTTGCCCAGTTCGTACGCCGTGGCCAGTCCGGCGATGCCGCCGCCGACGACGACCACCTTGGCCGCGCCGCGCCCGGTGAGCGTGAAGTCGCTCGCGTTCAGGGCGCGGAAGGGCTGCTCCCGCTGGGCGGCCTGCGCGGTGGGGGCGAGCCCGAGGGCCCCCATGGTGGCGAACATGGTGCCCGCGCCACCGGTGAGGCCCACGTTCCGCAGAAAAGCACGTCGGCTCTGGTTGCTTGCCATGGTGCGGCTCCCCTCTCCGATCATGAATGACCGGGGAAGCGTGCCAACGGCCGGTTACGGCACGGCAGTTACTGATGTATCTCACATGTTTCTGCAGGGCCGGGGAAACGGCTGAGGGGCCGCACCTCGAAAGGTGTGGCCCCTCAGTTCAAGAGCTACTGCTCAGGTGATCAGCTCTGGCCGCCGGCCAGCTTCTCACGCAGCGCAGCGAGCGCCTCGTCCGACGCCAGCGCGCCGGAGGTGTCCGCACCCTCGGAGGAGTACGAACCGCCACCACCGGCGGCGGCCGGAGCCGCACCCGGGGTGTCGACGCCCTCGGCCGCCGCCTGGGCGTCGGCCTCGCGGGACTTGATGACCTGCGCCTGGTGCTGCTCGAAGCGCTGCTGCGCCTCGGCGTACTGGTGCTCCCACGCCTCCCGCTGGGTCTCGTAGCCCTCGAGCCAGTCGTTGGTCTCGGGGTCGAAGCCCTCGGGGTAGATGTAGTTGCCCTGGTCGTCGTACGACGCGGCCATGCCGTAGAGCGTCGGGTCGAACTCGACCGAGGCCGGGTCGGCACCGAAGGACTCGTTGGCCTGCTTCAGGGACAGCGAGATCCGGCGACGCTCGAGGTCGATGTCGATGACCTTGACGAAGATCTCGTCGTTGACCTGGACGACCTGCTCCGGGATCTCCACGTGGCGCTCGGCCAGCTCGGAGATGTGCACCAGACCCTCGATGCCCTCGTCCACGCGGACGAACGCACCGAACGGAACCAGCTTCGTGACCTTGCCGGGCACGACCTGGCCGATCTGGTGGGTGCGGGCGAACTGCTGCCACGGGTCTTCCTGGGTCGCCTTCAGCGACAGGGAGACGCGCTCGCGGTCCATGTCGACGTCGAGGACCTCGACGGTGACTTCCTGGCCGACCTCGACAACCTCGGAGGGGTGGTCGATGTGCTTCCAGGACAGCTCGGAGACGTGGACCAGACCGTCGACGCCACCCAGGTCCACGAAGGCACCGAAGTTGACGATCGAGGAGACCACGCCGGAGCGGACCTGACCCTTCTGGAGGGTCGTGAGGAAGGTCTGGCGGACCTCGGACTGGGTCTGCTCCAGCCAGGCACGGCGGGACAGGACCACGTTGTTGCGGTTCTTGTCCAGCTCGATGATCTTGGCCTCGAGCTCCTTGCCCACGTAGGGCTGGAGGTCGCGGACACGGCGCATCTCGACGAGAGAAGCCGGCAGGAAGCCACGGAGGCCGATGTCGAGGATGAGACCACCCTTGACGACCTCGATGACGGTACCGGTGACGATGCCGTCCTCTTCCTTGATCTTCTCGATGGTGCCCCAGGCGCGCTCGTACTGGGCGCGCTTCTTCGAGAGGATCAGGCGGCCTTCCTTGTCCTCCTTCTGGAGAACAAGGGCTTCGATCTCGTCGCCGACCTTGACGACCTCGTTCGGGTCGACGTCGTGCTTGATCGAGAGCTCGCGGCTCGGGATGACACCTTCGGTCTTGTAACCGATGTCGAGCAGGACCTCGTCCCGGTCGACCTTCACGATGACGCCGTCGACGATGTCGCCGTCGTTGAAGTACTTGATCGTCTCGTCGATCGCGGCGAGGAAGGCTTCCTCGTTACCGATGTCGTTGACCGCTACCTGCGGGGTGGTGGCGGTGGTCTCGGTGCTGCTCGTCATGTGGGAAAGGGCTCCGGTACGGACATTGAAGTCGTAGGTACTGCTCACGCCGAGAGCCTTTTTCGCTTCGCTCTGCAGAAGGCCGGACAGCCAAGGAAGCGCCGATCCGGAACACCAGGTGTCCGGTGGCGCCTCGAAAACCGAGGGGACATACATACAGATGCGAGCGCAACCTGCTACGTCTGAGGTGCGCAGGCCCGCAGCGCAACTTGTAGCATACGGGGGCAGCCAGGCAGGGTCAATGCGCGAAGGCGCACACCCGGGGCGGATCGCCGCATACCCGGCACAAAACGTGTCCCGCGAGGCCACGCAGGCCTGACACACCCCTTCAGTGACGCCACCGGGGCAGCCGCACCGCAGAGGTGACGGAAGAGTACGACGAGGGAGCCGATCATCCAAGAGCCCGATACGTTCGAACCGGAAGCCACCCGACGTGACGCCGACGTCACCGAGAGTTCCCGCGCCAACCGCGGCTGGTGGGACCGGAACGCGGACGACTACCAGGTCGAGCACGGCACGTTCCTCGGCGACGACCGGTTCGTATGGGGCCCCGAGGGCCTCGACGAGGTGGAGGCCGAACTCCTCGGCCCGCCGGAGGAGCTGAAGGGCAAGGACGTCCTGGAGATCGGCGCCGGCGCGGCCCAGTGCTCGCGCTGGCTGACCGCCCAGGGCGCCCGTCCGGTGGCCCTGGACCTCTCGCACCGCCAGCTCCAGCACGCGCTGCGGATCGGCGGATCGTTCCCTCTGGTGTGCGCCGACGCGGGCGCGCTGCCCTTCGCGGACGAGTCCTTCGACCTGGCGTGCTCGGCCTACGGGGCGCTTCCGTTCGTCGCCGACCCGGCCCTGGTGCTGCGCGAGGTGCACCGGGTACTGCGGCCCGGCGGCCGGTTCGTCTTCTCGGCCACGCACCCGATCCGCTGGGCGTTCCCCGACGAGCCGGGCCCCGAGGGACTCACGGTCTCCGCCTCCTACTTCGACCGCACTCCGTACGTCGAGCAGGACGACGAGGGCCGCGCGGTCTACGTCGAACACCACCGCACTCTCGGCGACCGCATCCGCGACATCGTGGCGTCGGGCCTGCGCCTGGTGGACCTGGTCGAGCCGGAGTGGCCGTCCTGGAACACCGCCGAGTGGGGCGGCTGGTCGCCTCTGCGCGGCAACCTGATCCCGGGAACGGCCATCTACGTCTGCGAACGCGACCGCGGGCGGGACTGACGGAACACGGGCACGCGCGCGCAGAGGTCGTTTCGGAAGCCGTACGACACCGGGGGCAGCCGTACGACACTGGGGGCGTGATCCGCTACGACGCCCTCGACGCGCTGCCCGTCCGCAGTGCCCTGCCCGGACTCGACGCCGCCCTGGAGGCGGGCGGTGCCGCGGTGCTCGTCGCGCCGCCCGGCACCGGCAAGACGACGCTGGTGCCGCTCGCGCTGGCCGGACTGCTCGGCAGGGGGAACGAGGGGCCCGCGCGGCGAGTGGTCGTCGCCGAGCCGCGGCGGATCGCGGCGCGGGCGGCGGCCCGGCGGATGGCGTGGCTGCTCGGCGAGAAGGTCGGGGAGAGCGTCGGCTACACCGTGCGCGGCGAGCGGGTCGTGGGACGGCACGCGCGCGTGGAGGTCGTCACGACCGGAGTGCTGCTCCAACGCCTGCAGCGCGACCAGGAGTTGACGGGCGTCGACGCCGTGGTCCTGGACGAGTGCCACGAACGGCACCTGGACGCCGACACCGTGGCCGCCTTCCTGGTCGACGTACGGGAGGCGCTGCGGCCCGAGTTGCGGCTGCTCGCGGCCTCCGCGACCACGGACGCGCACGGCTGGGCCCGGCTGCTGGGCGATGCGCCGGTGGTCGAGGCGGAGGGTGTCGCGTACCCGGTGGAGGTCGTGTGGACGCCCCCGGTACGGCCGGTACGGCCGCCGCACGGGATGCGCGTGGACCCGGCGCTGCTCACGCACGTGGCGTCCGTGGTACGGCGGGCGCTGGCGGAGCGGGACGGGGACGTGCTGTGTTTCCTGCCCGGCGTCGGTGAGATCGCCCGTGTCGCCGGGCAGTTGGGGAACATCGGTGACGTCGAGGTGCTCCAGGTGCACGGGCGGGCGCCCGCCGCCGTACAGGACGCGGTGCTGTCTCCCGGAGTGCGGCGGCGGGTGGTGCTGGCCACGTCCGTGGCGGAGTCCTCGCTGACGGTTCCCGGTGTGCGGGTGGTCGTGGACTCCGGGTTGGCGCGGGAGCCGCGGGTCGATCACGCGCGCGGGCTGAGCGCGCTCGCGACGGTACGGGCCTCGCAGGCGGCCGGGCGGCAGCGGGCGGGGCGGGCCGGGCGCGAGGCGCCGGGGGCGGTGTACCGGTGCTGGGCGGAGGCCGAGGACGCGCGTCTGCCGCGTTTTCCGGCGCCGGAGATCAAGGTGGCCGATCTGACCGCGTTCGCCCTCCAGGCGGCCTGCTGGGGCGATCCCGGGGCGTCGGGGCTGGCGCTGCTCGATGCGCCTCCCGCCGGGGCGATGGCGGCGGCGCGGGGTGTGCTGACCGCCGTGGGGGCGGTCGACTCGGGTGGGCGTGCCACGCCTCGGGGTGTGCAGTTGGCTCGGCTGGGGTTGCATCCCCGGTTGGGGCGGGCGTTGTTGGACACGGGGGCGGCGGGTGCGGAGGTTGTCGCACTGCTCAGTGAGGAGGCTCCGCGGGAGTACGGCGACGATCTCGCCGGGGCTTTGCGGCTTGCTCGGCGTGGGGGTGACGCCTACTCCGGGCGGTGGCGTGCGGAGGTTCGGCGACTGCGGGCCGTGGGGGCAGAAATTTCCCAACCACCCACCCGTTACAGCCCTCCAGAAGTGAACGTCACAAGCGACGACTCTCTCGTCGGGCTCGTCGCCGCCCTCGCCTATCCCGAACGGGTCGCCAAGGCCGACGGCGGTTCCTACCTCCTCGTCTCCGGCACCCGCGCCGAACTCCGCGACAACAGCCCTCTCCGCGGCGCCCCCTGGATCGCCATCGCCGCGGCCGACCGGCCCATCGGCAAAGGGCACGCGCGCGTGCAGCTCGGGGCCGTCGTCGACGAGGACGTCGCCCGGTTCGCGGCCGGGGCGCTGCTCAGTGAGGTGGACGAGGTGCACTGGGCCGGCGGTGACGTCGTTGCCCGGCGCGTCGAGCGGCTGGGGGCAGTCGAGTTGGCGGTACGGCCGCTCAGGGACGCCGACCCCGTTGCCGTACGGGACGCGCTTGTCGAAGGGCTGCGGCAGGAAGGGTTCGGGCTGTTGCGGTGGTCGGCGGATGCCCAAGTGCTGCGGCAGCGGCTGGCGTTCCTGCGGCTGAACGTCGGGGCGCCGTGGCCCGACGTGTCCGACGAGGCGCTGCACGCGCGCGTGGACGAGTGGTTGGAGCCGGAGTTGGGGCGGGCGCGGCGGCGGAGCGATCTGGGGCGGATCGAGGCGGGGCAGGCGCTGCGGCGGTTGTTGCCGTGGGCCTCGGGGGACGCGGGGCGGTTGGACGAGCTGGCGCCGGAGCGGTTTGCCGTGCCCAGCGGGTCCAGGGTGCGGATCGACTACGGGAACCCCGAACAGCCCGTGCTGGCCGTGAAGTTGCAGGAGATGTTCGGGCTCCACGACTCGCCGAAGGTCGCGGGGGTGCCGGTGCTGGTGCATCTGCTGTCCCCCGCCGGGCGCCCCGCCGCCGTGACCGCCGATCTGGCGTCCTTCTGGAAGGACGGATACCGGGGTGTGCGGGCCGAGTTGCGGGGGCGGTATCCGAAGCATCCGTGGCCCGAGGACCCGGCGACCGCCGAGGCCACGCGGTTCACGAACGCGCGGCTCAGGCGGTGACCGGTTCCGGTTCCTGGACCTCGGTGGGGGCCGGGTCGCCGGGGCGCCTGCTACGGGCCTCCAGGTAGAGCGAGAGGGCGAGCAGGAGGAGTCCGAGGGTCAGGAAGCCCCAGGGGAGGTAGAAAACCATCAGCAGGACGAGGGTGCGGTTGGACTTCACCAGGGCGACGGTGTGCTTGATGTAGTCCTCGCGCATCTTCACGTCGCCGGCGAACGCCGTCACCTTCGCGCGACCGCCCAGGAGGGTGCCGCCGCGCAGTTCCTCCTTGTGGATCTCCTCGCCGTAGACCGGTGCCCCGGTGACGGGCTCGACCCAGAACTTGCGGACCGTGGTGTACCAGCGGGTGGTGCCGGTCTTGGCGACATCCTCCGGGGTGATGCCCTTGACGGGCATCGTCCTGGGCAAGGGAACCTTGGTCCACGGGATGGTCTGCTCGAAGTAGTAGACCTTGACGCCACGGAAGTTCTGGGTGCCCTTGTAGTGGATCGGGTTGGTGGTGCGGGTCTGCGCGTCGAAGTACTCGTAGTCCCGTTTCTGGGTCAGGAACGGCCACTTGAACTCGATGCCGTCCCGTTTCACCGGGTCGCCGTCGACCATCTCTCCGGCGGCGTGGACGGGCTCCTGGGTGTGCGCGTCGAAGATGTAGCGCTCGGGGATCGAGGAGACCATCTTGCCGTCGGGGCCCTGGACGTAGGACAGGCCGTCCCAGACGACGACGTCCCGCCCCGTCGTCTTGTCGATCTTCTTGGCGGCCTCCACGTTGCCCTTGAGGGTCTGCACGATGGTGACCTTGGGGACCGTCTTGGCCTTCAGGCCGTCGTAGTCGAGGAGGGTGGCGTTCTTCGCCTCCAGGACCATGTCCTGGTACTGGTTCGCCGGGATCTTGGCCAGGCGCGGGAAGGCGTACCAGCGCAGCAGCGGGGACAGCGTCGTGAAGAACACGGCGAGGGCGAGCAGGATCAGGCTGGCCTTGCGGCGCATCTCGGCCTCCTTCCCGGGCGGTCAAACGCTTGCGCAAAGGCTTGCGTAAACGCTTGCGCAATCGTTTATGGGTGCGCGGGCACCGTCGTCAGCAACGGCTTCGGGGAGGTCTTCCCCATCGGTGAGCCCATCGCGGTAATGGTCAGGATCAGCGCGAACGCGAGCACGAGTCCGGTCGCGGCGGCGATCAGGGCACGCATGACGGGCCTCCCGACGGACAGGAACTGATAGGTCGTCAGGTCGGGCACCGTAGCAACGCGCGGGCGAGATGAGAACACGTTGCACACGCACGACGGGCGGACGGCGGACACGGCGAGGGCGCCCGCCCGCCGAAGCGGAGGGGCGCCCTCGTGGTGCAGTCGTGGGGACTGCGTGGTGCGGTCGTACGAAGTGCGTGGTGCGGTAGTGCGGAGTGCGTGGTGCGGTCGTGCGGTCGGAACTACGCGCTCGGCGAGGCCGACGGGCTCGGGTCGGCCGAGGCGGTCGGGCTGGGCGAGGAGGTGTCGGTCGCCGCGGCCACGGTCAGTTCGACCGTGAGGGTCGCGCCGCCCGTGGTGGTGATGCTGAGCAGGAAGGTGCCGGTGTTGTCGTCCGCGTACAGCTTCGGCAGCTTCAGGAGGCCGTCGGCGTCCGTGGCCAGGCCGGTGAGGGTGCGGACGGTCTTGCCGTCGGCGTCCTTGAAGTAGGGGCCCTTGTCGTTCTCGGTGGCGTCGTCGGTCGCCTTGACGAGGGTCGCGGTGGCCGCGACCTTGTCGGCGACGGCGCCGTTGTTCGTGGCCTTCACCTCGACCTGGTCGGCGAACTCGCCGCCCGGGGTGCAGGTCAGCGCGGTGGTGCTGGTGCGGACGAGGGTGTCGGCGACCCGGGGCGTGACGCTCGCCGTGTAGTCGAGAGCGGTGATCGTACGGCCCAGCAGCGTGGCGCGGACGGTGAAGTCACCGGTGGTCTCGCCGGCCTTCAGGGCCGGGGCGACGGCCACACCGGAGGCGTTGGTGACGACCGTGGCGACCTTCTCGCCGCCGGCGAACGTGGCGTCCGTGGTCCCGACGATCGTGAACCGGATCCTGACCTTGGCGACGCCCTTGCCGGCCGAGTTCTGGGCGCGGGTGCTGATCTTCTTGGTGAATGCGTCGCCCGCCGTCGCGGTGAGCTTCGCCGTGCCCGCGTCGGCCAGCTTGGCCACCGTGTCGGTGGGGGTCGGCGTCGGAGTGGGTGTGGGCGTCGGAGTGGCCGGCGCGGAGGGACTCGGGCTGGTGGTGTCACCCGGCGTGCTCGGACTCGGGCTCGGCGTCGAAGTGGCCGGAGTCGAGGGCGAGGGCGAGGGGTTGGCTCCGGAGCCGTCGTCGCTGCGGCCGGAGGGCAGGGTGCCGGTGCCGTCCGGGACCGAGTGGGTGCCCTTGCGGTAGTACTCCAGCCACGACAGGACCGTGTTCAGGTAGTCCGTCGAGTTGTTGTAGCTGAGGATCGCGCTGCGCAGGCCCGCGTCGGTCGACAGGTTCCAGTTGTTGCGGCACAGGTAGTGCCCGGCGGCGAGCGCGGCGTCGTAGACGTTGTTGGGGTCCTTGACCCCGTCGCCGTTGCCGTCGCGGCCCGCCCACGCCCAGGTCGACGGGATGAACTGCATGGGCCCGACGGCCTGGTCGTACTCGCTGTTGCCGTCGTACTTGCCGTTGTCGGTGTCCCTGATGAGCGCGAAGCCGTTGCCGTCGAGCGCGGGGCCGAGGATCTTGGAGGTCGTGGTGCCGTTCGCGTCGACCTGGCCGCCGCGCGCCTGGCCCGACTCCACCTTGCCGATGGCGGCGAGGAGTTGCCAGGGCAGGTTGCAGCCGGGCTTGGAGGTGGCGAGTTCGGCCTCGGCCTTCTTGTAGGCGTCGAGGACGGTCGCGGGGATGCCCGCCTCGGCCTCGCCCACCGAGACGGGGGTACCTATGGAGGGCGGCTGACTGGTGCTCGTACTGGGGTTCGGGCTGCTCAGCGGCGGAAGGTCCGTGTAGTACGGCGAGTCTCCGGTGGCGCTGCGGCCGGTGCCTCCGTCGCTCCCGCCCGGCGCGGTCTGGCCGGCGGCGAGCGTTCTGTGACCGCCGGTCGCCGCCGGAGCCTGGGACGCGGACAGTGCCGCGACCGCTGCCGCGGCCACCGCTGTCGTCGCCGCACCCTTGCGCAGCCGCCTGCCGAAATGCGCCGTCATGGAGTGAACCCCTCCCAGGGACGCCCGAGCGCCCGTCCTTGTCTGTTGCCTCTGCGCCTGTTGTGACGGTCGAGCCGCCCCGCAGGTTGCCCTCGTGGTGGTTATCGGATGGTGTGTACTTGTTCTCCGTCTCCGCCTGCCCGTGGGCCCCGCGTGGGGGCCCAGGCGACCCTACGACAACTTGCTTTGCACGGGCACCCGTTGGTGACCCTTATTCACCGCCTGGCCATATGCCGATGACTCCTACGGGGAGCCCTGTTGCCGTTCACTTTGAGTCATGCCGCCGCCGTACTGCCCGCCGTGCGCGGCGACGGCAGGGGGCGCGGCCGGCTGGTACCGGCGGTCCTGGTGGCGGGTTCCTTCGCCCCCGACATGACCTACTACGCGGCGAGCGCGGTCCCCGGGGCGATGGAGTTCGGGAACGTCACGCACTCCTTCCCCGGCGTCTTCACGGTCGACGTCCTCATCACCTGGACGACGGTCGCCCTGTGGCTCCTGCTGCGCGAACCCCTGGTGGCCCTCCTCCCCCGCGCCCGGCAGCCGCGGACGGCGACCCTGCTGCGCTGCGGGGCGCCACGCGCGCGTGCCACCCCGGCACTGGCCGCGTGGTGGTACGTCTCCGCGGTCCTCGGCGGTCTGACCCATGTCGTGTGGGACGCGTTCACGCACCACGACCGGTGGGGTGTACGGCTGTTCCCCGTCCTCGACCGCGCGGTGGGCGGCCGACCGCTGTTCTCGGCTCTCCAGTACGGCAGTTCGGCCGTCGGCGCACTGCTGATCACCGCGTTCCTGGTGCGTGCGCTACGGCGGGTTCCGGCCACCGCGCCGGTGAGGGTGCCCGTGCTGTCGGTACGGGACCGGTGGGCGGCCGGTGCCGTCCTGGCCGGCTGCGCGCTCGTCGGGGCGGTGGAGCGGGCCGCGCGCTGGTGGGCGTACTGGGGCTCGACGGCGAGCGCCTGGGACCTGATCCCGACCCTGTGCTTCGGGGCGGGGGCCGGGCTGGTCCTGGGCGTGCTGCTGTACGCCGTGGGCGTCCGTGTGTGGCGCCCGGCGACCTCCGGGTTTCCCGGCGAGGTCAGCGCGGAGCGGAGCCGTCCGGCGGGGTCGCGATGAACACTGTCATGGTGTGCACGGAGCGTGACCTCGGGAGCCGGGTGAGTACGAGGTCCAGATAGCTGCGGCCCAGCTCGGCCCACAGCCGCCACACGGGGGTGCCGGTGGGGGTGGTGGCCGGCCCCTGCGGATGTCTGGCCTGTTCTCGGGGATCTACGGCCGTGTCGTCCCGGAACGTGAGGCGATGCCGGAGGCCTGCGGCCGTGTGCCGGACGGCCATGGCGAGGTCGGCGGGGATGCGGGCGGTGCTTGCGCCGGCGGCGAGGGCCGGGACCGGCGGGCGGGGCGTGACCGGTGCGGCAGCGGCGCCCGCTGCCTGCGCCTGCGTCCGTGCCCGGCCCGACCGGCGATGGAGCATGCGTATACCCATGCCCGCATCCTTACGGTCCCCGGGCGCGGGGGGCGCCTCCGCGGGGGCCACGCGGGTGACGGGCCCTCCGGGGGTCGGGCCAGGGTTGGGCGGGGAGTTTCTGTTGCCGGGGCGGGGTGAAAGAGGGTTCGGCACCGCCGGAATGCGCCATGGTGCGTGCGCGCCATTACGGCGGAGAGTCAAGACGGGCCCGAGTGACAAGCTCGCCCGGGACGACTCTCCGCCGCAGTGCCGCAGGCTAGTGTGCTGCCGACTCCCAGTCCGGGCCCACTCCCACCGAGACGTCGAGCGGCGCCCGGAGATGCACCGCGCCCGCCATCTCGTGGCGGACCAGTTCCTCCGTGGCCGCTCGTTCGCCCGGGGCGATCTCCAGGACGATTTCGTCGTGGACCTGGAGGAGCATGCGGGACTTGAGGCCGGCCTCGCGCAGCGCGCTGTCCACCTTGAGCATGGCCATCTTGACGATGTCCGCCGCGGTGCCCTGGATCGGCGCGTTGAGGGCCATCCGCTCGGCGGCCTCACGGCGTTGGCGGTTGTCGCTGTTGAGGTCGGGGAGGTAGCGGCGGCGCCCGAAGAGGGTCGCCGTGTAGCCCGTGGCCCGTGCCTCGTCGACCGCGCGGCGCAGATAGTCCCGTACACCGCCGAAGCGCTCGAAGTACGTGTCCATCAGGACCCGAGCCTCGCCCGCGTCGATGTTCAGCTGTTGGGAGAGCCCGAAGGCGGACAGCCCGTAGGCGAGGCCGTACGACATGGCCTTGATCTTGCGGCGCATCTCCGCGTCGACCTTGGAGCCCTCGACGGAGAACACCTGGGAGGCGACCGTGGTGTGCAGGTCCTCGCCGGAGGTGAACGCCTCCAACAGGCCCTCGTCCTCGGAGAGATGGGCCATCACTCGGAGTTCGATCTGGCTGTAGTCCGCGGTCATGAGGGACTCGAAGCCCTCGCCGACCACGAAGCCGCGGCGGATCGCCCTGCCCTCGTCCGTGCGGACCGGGATGTTCTGCAGGTTCGGGTCCGTGGAGGAGAGGCGGCCGGTCGCGGCGACGGTCTGGTTGAACGTGGTGTGGATGCGGCCGTCCGTCGCGATCGTCTTGATCAGGCCCTCGACGGTGACACGGAGCTTCGCCTGTTCGCGGTGTCGGAGCATGATGACCGGCAGTTCGTTCTCCGTCTGGTTGGCCAGCCAGGCAAGAGCGTCGGCGTCCGTCGTGTAGCCGGTCTTCGTCTTCTTGGTCTTGGGCAGGCCGAGTTCACCGAAGAGGACTTCCTGGAGCTGCTTGGGCGAGCCGAGGTTGAACTCGTGTCCGGCCGCCGCGTGCGCCTCCTTCACCGCCTGCTGGACGGCACCGGCGAACATCTGCTCCATGGCTTCGAGGTGGGCCTTGTCGGCCGCGATGCCGTACCGCTCCAAGCGGGCGAGCAGGATCGAGGTGGGCAGCTCCATGTCCCGGAGGAGGTCCGCCGCACCGACTTCCTGGAGGCGGGTCTCGAAGGCCGCTCCCAGGTCGAGGATCGCGCGGGCCTGCACCATCAGGGCGTCCGCCTCGGCGCCGTCGTCCGCGCCGAAGGCGAGCTGCCCGTCGGCCGTGGCGGCGGGGGCCAGCTCGCG
The DNA here is from genome assembly GCF_053598575.1 of Streptomyces sp. NPDC001100. NCBI lineage: Bacteria > Bacillati > Actinomycetota > Actinomycetes > Kitasatosporales > Streptomycetaceae > Streptomyces > Streptomyces sp. NPDC001100. Next base: position 195,554 of record NZ_JBSFKO010000005.1, on the reverse strand, counting down.
GCCCAGGTACTCCAGGGACAGCGCGTCCAGGTCGAAGGAGCGGCGGCCGGGCTTGACCAGGTAGGCGGCGAGCGCGGTGTCCATGGAGATGCCGTTGATGGTCCAGCCGTGCTCGGCGAAGACCCGCATCGCGCCCTTGGCGTTGTGGAACACCTTGGGGCGGTCGGCGTCGGCGAGCCAGGCCGCGAACGCGTTCTCGTCGCTCTCGTCCAGCTCGGCGGGGTCGAACCAGGCGGCCGCTCCCCCGGCGGTGGCGAGCGCGACCTCGGTCACCGAACCCGAGCCGAGGGTCCAGGTGTCGACGGTGGCGACGCCGAGGGGCTCGGTGCCGTAGTCGGCGAGCCAGCCGGGCAGTTCGCCGGTGCCGAGGACCGAGCCGTCGACCGCGACACCGCTCTCGGCGGGCGGGGTCGCGTCGGCCTCCTCGCTGCCCGGGTCGACGGCCAACAGGCGCTCGCGCAGCGAGGGGTTGCGGATCTCCAGGGTGTCGAGAACCATCGCGACGGCCGTGCGGTCGTAGGGAGCGCGCTCCAGGTCGACGACCGTCTTGGGCAGCTCGACGTCCTTGACCATCTCGGTCAGGCGGCGGTTGAGCTTGACCGCGTCCAGGTGGTCGCGGAGGTTCTGTCCGGCCTTGCCCTTGACCTCGTCGACGCGCTCGACCAACTCGGCGAAGGAACCGAACTGGTTGATCCACTTCGCGGCGGTCTTCTCGCCGACGCCGGGGATGCCGGGGAGGTTGTCGGACGGGTCGCCGCGCAGGGCCGCGAAGTCGGGGTACTGGGCGGACGTCAACCCGTACTTCTCGACGACCTTCTCCGGAGTGAACCGGGTCAGCTCGGAGACACCCTTCGTCGGGTACAGCACGGTCGTGTGGTCGGACACCAGCTGGAAGGAGTCCCGGTCGCCGGTGACGATCAGCACGTCGAAGCCCTCGGCCTCGGCCTGGGTGGCGAGCGTGGCGATGACGTCGTCGGCCTCGAAGCCGTCGACCGCGAACCGGGAGACGTGCATCGCGTCGAGCAGCTCGCCGATCAGCTCGACCTGGCCCTTGAACTCGTCCGGGGTCTTGGAGCGGTTCGCCTTGTACTCGGTGAACTCCTCGGAGCGCCAGGTCTTGCGGGACACGTCGAAGGCCACCGCGAAGTGCGTGGGCGCCTCGTCGCGCAGGGTGTTGGCCAGCATCGACGCGAAGCCGTAGATCGCGTTCGTCGGCTGGCCCGTCGCGGTCGTGAAGTTCTCCGCGGGCAGCGCGAAGAACGCGCGGTAGGCCAGCGAGTGCCCATCCATCAGCATCAGCCGTGGACGGTCTCCGCCGGAGGTCTTGTCGGTCTTCTTCGATGCTGTCTCTGCCACGCCCCCGATCCTGCCACGCCCCACTGACAGTCGGGGTCACGGCCGCCGCGTCGGAGGCCGTGGCCGTGATGAACGAAGGTCGGGCGAGGGTGAACCGGAGGCGTGGGAAAGGCGTGGGAGAGGCGGCTGGAGTCGCCGCCGCGACAGCGGGAGCGAGCGGCGGCCGATCCCGCGCGGCCCGCAGCGCGGGGACGCAGCGCAGAGAGGCAGCGCAGGGACCGCGGTGACCGCGGAAACGGAGGAAACCCGTGCGAGGCGCGGGCAGTGTGGCCCACCGCGTCGCGGCAACGGTCGCACGAGAACCGGTCCCCGTAGCGACACGGACAGGCCACGCGCGCGCGTGCGAGGTCACCGTCGCCAGAGGGCAACCTGGACGAACACTCCCCGGCCCACCGCCCGGCGGATCGGACCGACCGCCACCACCCGCCGCAGCGAGGAAGCCGCGGCGAGGAACCGGCCCACCCCGCCCCACACCCCACACCTCGTCCCGCGCACACACCGAAACCATTGAGCCCGCGGACCGACCTCGGCGTTGTCACTGCCGCGTGCGAGGATCGGAGATCTAGTGCACACGTGCCAGCGAAGGAGGGCCCGCGATGGCCACGAAGCCGCCCCAGGGCGATCCGGTCCAGGACGCGCCGCAGGTCACCGAGCCCAAGCATGCCGCCGCCGGCCTCCCGGCGATCGGGCACACGCTGCGTATCGCCCAGCAGCAGATGGGTGTGAAGCGCACCGCGCTGACCCTGCTGCGGGTCAATCAGAAGAACGGCTTCGACTGCCCGGGCTGCGCCTGGCCGGAGCCGGACCACCGGCATACGGCGGAGTTCTGCGAGAACGGCGCGAAGGCGGTCGCCGAGGAGGCCACCCTGCGCCGGGTGACCCCGGACTTCTTCGCCGCGCATCCGGTGGCCGATCTCGCGACGCGCAGCGGCTACTGGCTGGGCCAGCAGGGCCGTCTCACGCATCCCATGTATCTCCCGGAAGGGGCCGAGCGCTACGAACCGGTCACCTGGGAGCGGGCGTTCGACATCGTCGCCGAGGAGATCGCCGCCCTCGGCTCGCCCGACGAGGCGCTGTTCTACACCTCGGGCCGCACCAGCAACGAGGCCGCTTTCCTGTACCAGTTGTTCGCGCGGGAGCTGGGCACCAACAACCTCCCGGACTGCTCGAACATGTGCCACGAGTCGTCCGGTTCCGCGCTGAACGAGACGATCGGCATCGGCAAGGGCAGCGTCCTCCTGGAGGACATCTACCGGGCGGATCTGATCATCGTCGCCGGCCAGAACCCGGGCACCAACCACCCGCGCATGCTCTCCGCCCTGGAGAAGGCCAAGGCCAACGGCGCGAAGATCATCAGCGTCAACCCGCTGCCCGAGGCGGGCCTGGAGAAGTTCAAGAACCCGCAGACCCCCCAGGGCATGCTCAAGGGCGCCGCCCTCAACGACCTGTTCCTGCAGATCCGCATCGGCGGCGACCAGGCCCTCTTCCGCCTCCTGAACAAGCTCATCCTGGAGACGGAGGGCGCCGTCGACCAGAGCTTCGTCGACGAACACACCCACGGCTACGAGGAGTTCGCCGCCGCCGCGCGGGACGCCGACTGGGACGAGACACTGCTCGCGACCGGGCTGACCCGCCCGGAGATCGAGAAGGCCCTGGCCATGGTGCTCGCCTCCGAGCGCACCATCGTGTGCTGGGCGATGGGCCTCACCCAGCACAAGCACGCCGTGCCGACCATCCGCGAGGTCGTCAACTTCCTTCTGCTGCGCGGCAACATCGGCCGCCCGGGTGCCGGCGTGTGCCCGGTGCGCGGCCACAGCAACGTGCAGGGCGACCGCACCATGGGCATCTTCGAGCGCCCCGCGCCCGCCTTCCTGGACGCCCTGGAGAAGGAGTTCGGCTTCGCCCCGCCGCGCGAGCACGGCTACGACGTGGTCGCCGCGATCCGCGCCCTGCGCGACGGCGACGCGAAGGTGTTCTTCGCGATGGGCGGCAACTTCGTGGCCGCCTCCCCCGACACCGAGGTCACCGAGGCGGCCATGCGGCGCGCCAGCCTCACCGTGCACGTGTCGACGAAGCTCAACCGCTCGCACGCCGTCACGGGCGCGCGTGCCCTCATCCTGCCCACCCTGGGCCGTACCGAGCGCGATCTCCAGGGCGGCGGCGAGCAGTTCGTGACCGTCGAGGACTCCATGGGCATGGTGCACGCCTCGCGCGGCCGCCTGGAGCCCGCGAGCGCCCATCTGCTGTCCGAGCCGGCCATCGTGTGCCGCCTCGCCCGCCGCGTCCTCGGCCCCGAATCCCGCACTCCCTGGGAGGAGTTCGAGAAGGACTACGGGACGATCCGCGACCGCATCGCCCGCGTGATCCCCGGCTTCCAGGACTTCAACCAGCGGGTCGCCCACCCCGGCGGCTTCGCCCTCCCGCACGCCCCGCGCGACGAACGCCGCTTCCCGACGGCCACCGGCAAGGCCAACTTCACCGCCGCGCCCGTCGAGTACCCCGAACTCCCGGAAGGGCGCCTGCTGTTGCAGACGCTGCGCTCGCACGACCAGTACAACACCACGATCTACGGCCTCGACGACCGCTACCGGGGCATCAAGAACGGCCGCCGGGTCGTCATGGTCCACCCCGACGACGCGGCCCGGCTCGGGATCGCCGACGGGTCGTACGTCGATCTGGTCGGCGAGTGGAAGGACGGCGTGGAGCGGCGGGCGCCCGGCTTCCGGGTGGTGCACTACCCGACCGCGCGGGGCTGCGCCGCCGCCTACTACCCGGAGACCAACGTCCTCGTCCCGCTGGACGCCACCGCCGACACCAGCAACACCCCGGCCAGCAAGTCCGTCGTCGTACGTCTGGAACAATCGGCGACCGACTGAGCGTTTGCTCAGCCGACCGTCAGGTCCATCCAGTCAGGCGAAAGACGAACGGAGTCCGGTCCCATGGGCGAGCAGCAGCGAGGGAAGTTCCCGCAGGACGTCATCGACGAGTACTCGGCACTCGGCATCGACCTGGTCGCCCTCTTCTCGGCGGGCCACCTCGGCACGCGCATGGGCGTGGAGATCGTCGAGGCGTCCGCCGAGCGCGTCGTCGGCACCATGCCGGTCGAGGGGAACACCCAGCCGTACGGACTGCTGCACGGCGGCGCGTCCGCCGTACTGGCCGAGACGCTGGGCTCGCTCGGATCCATGCTGCACGGCGGCAGTTCGAAGATCGCCGTCGGCGTCGACCTGAACTGCACCCACCACCGCGGCGCCCGCTCCGGTGTGGTCACCGGAGTGGCCACACCCGTGCACCGAGGGCGCTCGACGGCGACGTACGACATCGTGATCAGCGACGAGGACGGGCGGCGGGTGTGCTCCGCGCGGCTGACCTGCCTGCTGCGGGACGTGAAGCCGGGTGACGGGATCCCCACCGGCGCCGCGAGCTGATCGCGCCGGTCCGTCACCCCGCCGGGGTGGTGGGCCGGACTCCGTCTTCCGCACCCCCGTCCACTCCCCTACCGTTTTCCCATGAGGCTGCCGGCATGAGCGGTATCGGGCCCGTCGAATCCGTCGACTCGCCGGAGACGAACGGGAGTTACGAAGTCATCGGCGGCGACCCGCCCCATCTGACGGACCGTTGGCACACCCTGTCACCGCGCACCCGCAGAGCCGTGCTCGCGGCGGGCGCGATCGCCGCCCTGGGCGTCGGAGCCGTCCTCCTGCCACCCGTCCACACCTCCCACCGCAGCGACCCGCGGCCACCCACTCCATGGCCCGCCAACGTCACCGAGTGGCGCTACGTCGGACTCGCCCAGACCACCGACTCCCCGACCACGACCGGTTTCTTCCGCTTCGCGGTCGCCGTGGACAGCGGCCCCGCCGTCACCCTTCGGGTCACCGGCGCCGCCTTCGACGGACTCATCGCCGAGGCCGTCCCGGAACCGTCCTTCACCGTGCACACCGGAGCGACCCGCCGCGTCACCGTGGAGATTTCGGTTTCCGACTGTTCGGGACTGCCCCTGAATGCGGACCTCGCCTTTCTGGACGTAACGCTGCGTAACACGCGCGCAATACAACGCCACAGTTTCATCTTCGGCGCCTCCTACTCCAAGGACCTTTCCCAGCTCCTCCACAGGGCCTGCAGCACGACAAACGCCAGGCCAGGCCCACGGCCAAGCGGAAGTGCAGGTTCTCAAAATGTGGACCTCGGCTGAATTCCGCCAAACCGGCCGAGACCCACCTTCCGCGAAGCCCTCCAACCGGCACGTCATAACAAGAAAGTCACAAGCCAGCGCACGACGATGCCCATGCCTACAGACCGGGCTTAGAGTCACGGCCAGTCACCGCTCCATCGGGAGTTCGGTACCAGCGCAGCACCCTCCGCCCCCACCCGGGCGACAGTGCCTGCGGAAAGGACAGATTGTGCGACAGCGTTCTCTGGTGATTCTTACCTCCGTACTCACCACCGGAGCTCTGACCCTCACCGCCTGCGGCTCCCGGGACAGCGGCAGCAAGAGTGACAGTGGGTCCACCACCCTGACCATCGGCGTCGACGCTCCCCTGTCCGGTGAGAACTCCACCACCGGCCTCGGCATCCAGTACGGCGTCCAGATCGCCGTCGACGACGCCAACAAGAACAACTGGGTCCCGGGCGTCAAGTTCAAGATCAAGGCCCTGGACGACAAGGCGCAGCCCGCCACCGGCCAGTCCAACGCCACCGCCTTCACCGGCGACAGCAACGTCGTCGGCGCCGTCGGCCCGCTGAACTCCGGCGTCGCCCAGTCGATGCAGCAGGTGTTCGCCTCGGCCAACATGGTCGAGATCTCCCCCTCGAACACCAACCCCGCCCTGACCCAGGGCAAGGACTGGGCCACCACCAAGACGCGGCCGTACAAGACGTACTTCCGCACCGCCACCACCGACGCCCTCCAGGGCGCCTTCGCCGCCGACTACGCGTACAACGGCCTCAAGAAGAAGAAGGCCTTCGTCGTCGACGACAAGCAGACCTACGGCGCCGGCCTGGCCGGGATCTTCAACAGCGCCTTCAAGAAGCTCGGCGGCTCCATCGCGGGCACCGACCACGTCAACACCGGCGACACCGACTTCAGCTCGCTCGTCACCAAGATCAAGAACTCCGGCGCCGACCTGCTCTACTACGGCGGCCAGTACGACGAGTCGGAGAAGATCACCAAGCAGCTCAAGGGCGCCGGCGTCAAGATCCCGCTGTTCGGCGGTGACGGCATGTTCGCCACCACCTACATCCAGACCGCCGGCAAGGCCGCCGAAGGCGACCTCGCCACCTCCGTCGGTGTCCCCGCCGACACCCTGCCGGCCGCCAAGCAGTTCATCGCGACCTACAAGGCCAAGGGCTACAAGGGTGACTACGGCGCCTACGGTGCCTACGCCTACGACGCCGCCACCGCCATCATCAAGGCAGTGAAGGCCGTCAAGGACGCCAACAGCGACAAGCTGCCCACCGGCAACGACCTCCGCTCCAAGGTCGTCGACGCCGTCCAGAAGTCCGACTTCGAAGGCATCTCCGGCAAGGTCGCCTTCGACCAGTACGGCGACACCACCAACAAGCAGCTCACCGTCTACCAGGTCACCAACGGCGCCTGGAAGGCCGTGAAGACCGGCACCTTCAACGGCAGCTGACCTCAGCTCCAGCACCACCGCACCACGGGCCGCGCGGAAGGAGGATCCCGACCGCGCGGCCCGTTGTCACACCCCCACCCCCAGGCACGCGATCTGTGCACACGACCCCAGCGACAATGGAGGCCACGCGGTGAACACCCTGCCGCAGCAGCTGGCCAACGGGCTGCTCCTAGGCTCGATGTACGGGCTGATCGCCATCGGCTACACGATGGTGTACGGCATCGTCCAGCTCATCAACTTCGCGCACGGCGAGATCTTCATGACCGGGGCCTTCGGTGCCCTCACGGTCTACGCCTACATCCTGCCCGACGGCACCTCGATGGTGGTCGCCGTACCACTCATGCTGATCGGCGGCGGAATCGTCTCCGTCCTCGTCGCGGTAGGGGCCGAACGATTCGCCTACCGCCCCCTGCGGCAAGCACCACGACTGGCGCCCCTGATCACCGCCATCGGCCTCTCACTCGCGCTCCAGGAAGTCGTCCGGAACTTCTACCCCGGCGCCGACAAGGACCGCTCCTTCCCCAGCCTCGACGGCACCCACGACCTCGGCTCCATCACCATCACCGACGCCGACATCTTCCTGGTCATCGCCGCCATCGTCTGCATGTCCGGCCTCGCCTGGTTCGTCCGCAAGAGCCGCACCGGCCGCGCCATGCAGGCCACCGCCCAGGACCCGGACACCTCCCAGCTCATGGGCATCGACACCAACCGGATCATCGTCATCGCGTTCGCCATCGGCGGCTTCTTCGCCGCCGTAGCAGCCGTCTCCTACGGCCTCAAGTACGGCAACATCGGCTACCGCATGGGCTTCCTGATGGGCCTCAAGGCCTTCACCGCGGCCGTCATGGGCGGCATCGGCAACATCTACGGCGCCATGCTCGGCGGAGTCGTCCTCGGCGTCGCCGAGACCCTCGCCTCCGCCTACATCAACCACATCCCCGGCATGCAGCAGCTCGGCGGATCCGGCTGGGCCAACGTCTGGGCCTTCTGTCTCCTCATCCTCGTACTGCTGTTCAGGCCACAAGGCCTGCTCGGCGAACGCGTCGCGGACAGGGCGTGATCACATGACCGAGACGACCGAGACCCCCAAGACGCCGGCCGCCGCCCCCGCGGAACAGCGCGGCCTCATCCCGCTGCCCCTCGCAGCCGCCCGCGCCCTCCTCCTGGTCGGCGGCATCGCCACCATCGCCTCCACGTTCCTGAGCTGGACCTGGACCCCCGACTTCCCCGGCGACCTCACCTACTACGGCGACCCCGGCGGCCTCCAGATCCTCACCCTCGTCGCAGGCCTCCTCACCACACTGTTCGCCCTCGCCTCCTACGGCGTCCGAGGACTCGGCTGGCTCCTGCCCGCCCGCAACAACGCACCCCTCGTCCTCACCGCCCTCGGCGGCTTCGCCGTCACCTGGTACACGGTCCTCACCATCGCCGGCGAACTCGGCGGCATCGTCAACTGGGAACCCGGCACCTACATCGCCGCCGTCGCCTCCCTGCTCCCCGTCATCGGCGCCCTCGCCCTCCCGCAGGCCGCCACCGACACCACCAAGGAAGCGCTCAAGGCGTACATCGCCAAACCCGACCGCATCCCGGCCCCCCAGCCCACCGCCCCCTGGATCCAGCGACTCGTCATCACGATCATCGCCGCCCTCGCCCTCACCGTCTTCGCCTACGGCATCGACGCAGAGGACGAACTCTTCATCGGCTTCCTGATCGTCGTCGTCTTCACCTCCTGGGCCCTGCACACCGCCGGACTCTTCGACCGGTTCAGCCACCTCAGCGCCAACAACCGCAGCTTCGCCCTCGCCATGGGCTTCGTCGCGGCGATCGCCTTTCCCTTCACCCAGACCAACGACCACTACGCCAACCTCGGCGTCAACATCCTGATCTTCGGCACCGTCGCCCTCGGCCTCAACATCGTCGTCGGCCTCGCCGGACTCCTCGACCTCGGCTACGTCGCCTTCCTCGGCGTCGGCGCCTACACCGCCGCCCTGGTCTCCGGCTCCGAATTCTCCAAGTTCTCCGGCGTCCAGTTCCCCTTCTGGGCCGCCGCCCTCACCGGCGCCGCCGCCAGCCTGGTCTTCGGCGTCCTCATCGGCGCCCCCACCCTGCGCCTGCGCGGCGACTACCTCGCCATCGTGACCCTCGGCTTCGGAGAGATCTTCCGCATCGCCGTCAACAACATGGACGGCGTCTCCGGCCCCGACATCACCAACGGCCCCAACGGCATCCCGTCCATCCCCGACCTGTCGTTCTTCGGCTTCAACTTCGGTGACAGCCACGACATCGGCGGCTTCACGATCGGCCGGTTCGCCAACTACTACCTGCTCATGGTCCTGATCATGGCGCTCGTCATCACGATCTACCGCCGCGCCTCCGACTCCCGCATCGGCCGATCCTGGATCGCCATCCGCGAGGACGAGACCGCCGCCACCGCCATGGGCATCAACGGCTTCCGCGTCAAACTCATCGCCTTCGCCCTCGGCGCCACCCTCGCCGGCCTCGCCGGCACCGTCAGCGCCCACGTCACCTACAGCGTGGTGCCGAACCCGTACCAGTTCGCCGGAGCGGCCCCGCCCAACTCCGCGTTCCTCCTCGCCGCCGTCGTCCTCGGCGGCATGGGCACCGTCTCCGGACCCTTCCTCGGCGCCGCCCTGCTCTACCTGCTCCCGGAGAAGCTCGTCGCCCTCCAGGACAAGTCCCTCCTCGCCTTCGGCATCGCGCTCATCCTCCTGATGCGCTTCCGCCCCGAAGGCATCATCCCCAACCGCCGACGCCAGCTCGAATTCCACGAGACCGGCCAACTCGACGTACCGGACACCACGACCCTGACCGACGAACCGGCCATCACCAAGGCAGGGGCGTAGAGAGCCATGACGACACCAGTACTCGAAGCCCGTGACGTCACCATGCGCTTCGGCGGCCTCACCGCCGTCCGCTCCGTCGACTTCACCGTCAACGCCGGCGAAATCGTAGGCCTCATCGGCCCCAACGGCGCCGGCAAGACCACCTTCTTCAACTGCCTCACCGGCCTCTACGTCCCCACCGAGGGCACGGTCTCCTACAAGGGCACGGTGCTTCCCCCGAAGCCCCACCTCGTCACCAAGGCCGGCATCGCCCGCACCTTCCAGAACATCCGCCTGTTCGCCAACATGACGGTCCTGGAAAACGTCCTCGTAGGCCGCCACACCCGCACCAAGGAAGGCCTCTGGTCGGCCCTCCTCCGCGGCCCCGGCTTCAAGAAGGCCGAAAAGGCCAGCGAAGAACGCGCCATGGAACTCCTGGAGTTCATCGGCCTCGCCCACAAGCGAGACCACCTGGCACGCAATCTCCCCTACGGCGAACAGCGCAAGCTGGAGATCGCCCGCGCCCTCGCCTCCGAGCCGGGCCTGCTCCTGCTCGACGAGCCGACCGCCGGCATGAACCCCCAAGAGACGCGCGCCACCGAAGAGTTGGTCTTCGCCATCCGCGACAAGGGCATCGCCGTCCTCGTCATCGAGCACGACATGCGCTTCATCTTCAACCTCTGCGACCGCGTCGCCGTCCTCGTCCAGGGCGAAAAACTCGTCGAAGGCACCTCCGACGTCGTCCAGGCCGACGAACGCGTCGTCGCCGCCTACCTCGGCGAACCGTTCGAAGGCACAACAGAGGACACCCCGCCCGCGACGGAAGCGGAGAGCACCACCAGCACCAAGGGAGAAGCCCAGTGACCGCACTGCTAGAGGTCGAGGACCTCAGGGTCTCCTACGGCAAGATCGAAGCCGTCAAGGGCATCTCCTTCAGCGTCGAGGCCGGCCAGGTCGTCACCCTCATCGGCACCAACGGCGCCGGCAAGACAACGACCCTGCGCACCCTCTCGGGCCTGCTCCAGCCCTCCGGCGGCAAGATCACCTTCGACGGCAAGCCGCTCAACAGCGTCCCCGCCCACAAGATCGTCGCCCTCGGCCTGGCCCACTCCCCCGAAGGCCGACACATCTTCCCCCGCCTCACCATCGCGGAGAACCTCCAGCTCGGCGCCTTCCTCCGCAAGGACAAGGAAGGCATCGAAAAGGACATCCAGCGCGCCTACGACCTCTTCCCCATCCTCGGAGAACGTCAGAAGCAGGCCGCGGGAACCCTCTCCGGCGGCGAGCAGCAGATGCTGGCCATGGGCCGCGCGCTCATGTCCCAGCCGAAACTGCTCATGCTGGACGAGCCCTCCATGGGCCTCTCCCCGATCATGATGCAGAAGATCATGGCAACGATCGTCGAGCTCAAGGCGTCCGGCACGACGATCCTCCTCGTCGAACAGAACGCCCAGGCAGCCCTGTCCCTCGCCGACCAGGGCCACGTCATGGAGGTCGGCAACATCGTCCTCTCCGGCTCGGGCGAGGACCTGCTGCACGACGAATCGGTACGGAAGGCGTACCTCGGCGAGGACTGAGGTCCCTGCCGCCACTCTTCCCTACGACGAGGCCCGCGCCCCCAAGCTGGGGGCGCGGGCCTCGTCGTAGTCACCGTCCTGCGTGTCAGCCCTTCGAGGACTTCTTCTCGTCCGCGTCCTGGATGACCGCCTCGGCGACCTGCTGCATCGACATCCGACGGTCCATCGACGTCTTCTGGATCCACCGGAACGCGGCGGGCTCGGACAGCCCGTACTCGGTCTGCAGAATCGACTTCGCACGGTCGACCAGCTTGCGGGTCTCCAGCCGCAGCGTGAGGTCGGCGACCTCCTGCTCCAGCTGCTTCAGCTCGGTGAAGCGCGACACCGCCATCTCGATCGCGGGCACGACGTCACTCTTGCTGAACGGCTTCACCAGGTACGCCATCGCACCGGCGTCCCGAGCCCGCTCCACAAGGTCGCGCTGCGAGAACGCGGTGAGCATCAGCACGGGCGCGATGCCCTCCTCGGCGATCTTCTCGGCGGCGGAGATACCGTCCAGCTTCGGCATCTTCACGTCGAGGATCACCAGGTCGGGCTTGTGCTCACGGGCCAGCTCGACGGCCTGCTCACCGTCACCGGCCTCACCGACGACGGTGTACCCCTCTTCTTCGAGCATCTCTTTGAGATCGAGCCGGATCAGGGCCTCGTCCTCGGCGATGACGACACGGGTCGTCAGCGGAGGCACGTGCGACTTGTCGTCGTCGGGCGCGTCTACGGGCTGGGGCGACTCGGGGGCGGTCACGGGGGCTCCTCGTTCAGGGCACGGGGGTAGTGCTGAGCAAGAGCCTACCTAGCTACGATATGGTGGACGCGCGGAGGGTCAGGGGAAACCTTGGATTTCGCGGGCCCCGGTAGCCCAATTGGCAGCAGGCAACGGATTCAAAACCCGTACAGTGTCGGTTCGAGTCCGACTCGGGGCACTTTTCCTTCAAATCGAAGGTTGGCACGACAAGCGGAGGTTCACGTTCGCGTGAACCTCCGCCTTTTGCTGCGTGTCCTCGCGATCACTCTCACAGAGTGTCCACATGTACGACATCAGCACACGCAAGCGAGCCCTCGCACTGGTCGAACAAGGCCGCAGCCTCAACTCCGCGAGCCGCGCGACCGGCATCTCACGCGCAGCGATCCGCTCTTGGCAGGATCGGCTCGAACCGCTGCCCAGCATCTCGACTCCGGACCCCGGACCACCCGCCGACGACCCCGCATACGCGTACCTCCTTGGCCTCTACCTCGGCGACGGCTGCATCAGCGCCCATCCCCGAGGAACCGGCTACTACTTGAGGATCGCATGCGCCAATGCATGGCCAGGGCTCCTTCAACTGTGCCGCGAAGCCATCAAGAAGGTGCGCCCGGGCATCGGCGTCTACACACTCCAGAAGGAGGGTTACTCGATGGTCACCAGCTACTTCCGGCACTGGCCCAATCTGTTCCCCCAGCACGCCCCTGGCAAGAAGCACGAGCGCCGTATCGCCCTCGAACCCTGGCAGCAGGAAATCGTCGACGCCCACCCCTGGGAATTCATCCGGGGCCTCATCCACTCGGACGGCTGCCGAATCACCAACTGGACGACTCGCGTCGTAGGCGGTGAGCGAAAGCGCTACGAATATCCCCGCTACTTCTTCACCAACCTGTCCGCGGACATCAGGCAGCTCTACACCGACACCCTCGACAAAGTCGGCGTCAGCTGGAAACAGGCGAACGCCCACAACATCTCCGTCGCCCGCAAAGCCTCAGTAGCCCTAATGGACACCCACGTAGGCCCCAAACACTGATCCCTCACCCCTACTTGGGACTGTCGTCCTCGCCGACATGGTGCACGCGGACGAGGTTCGTCGAGCCGGCCACTCCGGGGGGCGAGCCCGCGGTGATGACGACGATGTCGCCCTTCTGGCAGCGGCCGTATTTGAGGAGGAGCTCGTCCACCTGGTCGACCATCGCGTCGGTGGAGCCGACGTGCGGGCCGAGGATCGTCTCCACGCCCCAGGTGAGGGTGAGTTGGGCGCGGGTGGCCGGGTCGGGGGTGAAGGCCATCACGGGGATGGGGGACCTGTAGCGGGACAACCGCCGTACCGTGTCGCCGGATTGGGTGAAGGCGACCAGGAACTTCGCGCCGAGGAAGTCGCCCATTTCCGCCGCGGCCCGGGCCACCGCTCCGCCCTGGGTTCGGGGCTTGTTGCGTTCGGTCAGCGGGGGCAGGCCCTTGGCGAGGATGTCCTCCTCGGCCGCTTCGACGATGCGGGACATCGTGCTGACCGTCTCGATGGGGTACTTGCCGACGCTGGTCTCGCCGGAGAGCATCACGGCGTCCGTGCCGTCGATGATGGCGTTCGCGACATCGGAGGCCTCTGCCCTGGTCGGGCGGGAGTTCTCGATCATCGAGTCGAGCATCTGGGTGGCGACGATGACCGGCTTGGCGTTGCGCTTGGCGAGTTTGATGGCTCGCTTCTGGACGATCGGGACTTGTTCCAGAGGCATTTCCACGCCGAGGTCTCCTCGCGCCACCATGATGCCGTCGAACGCGGCGACGATGCCGTCGATGGCCTCGACCGCCTGGGGCTTCTCGACCTTGGCGATGACGGGGAGGCGGTGGCCCTCCTCGTCCATGATGCGGTGGACGTCGTCGATGTCCTTGCCGCTGCGGACGAAGGAGAGGGCGATGACGTCGAAGCCGGAGCGCAGCGCCCAGCGGAGGTCGTCCTCGTCCTTGTCGGAGAGGGCGGGGACGGAGACGGCGACTCCGGGGAGGTTGAGGCCCTTGTGGTCGGAGACCATGCCGCCTTCGACGACCTTGGTGTGGACGCGGGGGCCGTCGACGGAGGTGACTTCGAGGCAGACCTTGCCGTCGTCGACGAGGACGCGTTCGCCGGGGGTGACGTCGGTGGCGAGGCCGGCGTAGGTGGTGCCGCAGGACTGGCGGTCGCCTTCGGCGCCGTCTTCGACGGTGATGGTGAAGGTGTCTCCGCGTTCAAGGAGTACGGGGCCTTCGGTGAATGGGCCGAGTCGGATCTTCGGGCCTTGAAGGTCGGCGAGCATTCCGATGCTGCGGCCGGTCTCTTCGGCGGCCTTTCGGACGCGGTGGAAGCGCTCCTCGTGTTCGGCGTGGGTGCCGTGGCTGAGGTTGAAGCGGGCTACGTCCATTCCGGCTTCGACCAGGGCTTTGATCTGGTCGTACGAGTCGGTGGCGGGGCCCAGAGTGCAGACGATTTTTGCTCGGCGCATGGTTTGAGCCTAGGCCTTACCGACGGGTAGGGAATTGGTCGCGCATGACTACTCAACAACCTTTGGGTGAAGGGTTATTGACAAGGCTTGAATGTGCGGTGGGGTGCTCCAATGAGCGTTCGAATGGTCGCCCTGTGAACTCCGGTCACAGAATCGGGGGTGCCATCGTGAAGCGTGCGTTGACCTGGGCGTAGACGTGTTGCCGTTGGGGTTCGAGGTCGAGGGGTGCGGCGGCGGTGTCCTCGGCGGCTGTGCCGGCGAGGGACATGGAGCGCATACGGCGTTGGGGGGTGCCGTAGGTTTCGGCGTTCTCGGCGCCGATGTCGGCGAGTTCGACGAGGGCGGCGAGGGTGGTGCCGAGGGCTTCGGCGTATTCGCGGGCGCGTTGGACGGCTTCGCGGACGGCTTGCCGGCGGGCCTGGCGGTGGACGGGTGAGTCGGGGCGCAGGGCCCACGAGGGGCCGTCGACGCGGGTGATGTCGAGGTCGGCGAGTCGGGTGGTGAGTTCGCCGAGTGCGGTGAAGTCGGAGAGTTCGGCGGTGATGTGGACGCGGCCGAGGTAGGCGCGGACGCGTTCGCCGCGGGCGTGCGGGTTGAGTTCGGGGGTGATGGAGAAGCCGCCGGTTTCGAGGCGTTCGACTGCTTCGCCGTAGCTTTTGACCAGGTCGAGGACGGCGGCGTTGCGGCGGGTGAGGTCGTCGAGGGCGGTGCGGCGGTCGCGGCCGCGGGCGGCGACGGTGATGCCGATGCGGGCGATCTCGGGGTCGACTTCGAGGCGGGCTTCGCCGCGGACGGCGATGCGGGGGGCGTCGGGGGTGCCGTAGGGGACGGGGGGTTGCTGGTCGTCCGTGCTGGGCGTGGTCATACGTCCCACTCTGTCAGCCGTGCCGCCTGCTGGTCATCAGATCGAAACCTGCGGGACCTGTCGCATCCAGTAAGAAGCAAGTAAGAATCTACGCGCGTTGTTGACCGTTTCCCGAGGAGATCGAGACATGCCCTTGAATCGCCGGAAGTTCCTGAAGAAGTCCGCCGTGACGGGTGCCGGGGTCGCGTTGGCCGGTGCGGCGGCGGCTCCGGCGGCGCAGGCCGCGGAGAAGAGGCCGGGCAGGCCCGCCAAGCGGTACTCGCTGACCGTGATGGGCACGACGGATCTGCACGGGCATGTCTTCAACTGGGACTACTTCAAGGACGCGGAGTACGCGGACGCCAAGGGCAACGCGATGGGTCTGGCGCGGGTGTCGACGCTGGTGAACCAGATCCGGCAGGAGAAGGGTCGGCGGAACACGCTGCTGCTGGACGCGGGTGACACGATCCAGGGCACTCCGCTGACGTACTACTTCGCGAAGGTGGATCCGATCACCGCGAAGGGTGGTCCGGTGCATCCGATGGCGCAGGCGATGAACGCGATCGGGTACGACGCGGCGGCGCTGGGCAACCACGAGTTCAACTACGGCATCGAGACGCTGCGGAAGTTCGAGGACCAGTGCCGTTTTCCGCTGCTGGGCGCGAACGCGCTGGACGCGAAGACGCTGAAGCCCGCTTTCCCGCCGTACTTCATCAAGAAGTTCCACGTGCCGGGCGCTCCGCCGGTGAAGGTGGCGGTCCTCGGGCTCACCAACCCGGGTATCGCGATCTGGGACAAGGCGTATGTGCAGGGGAAGTTGACGTTCCCGGGGCTTGAGGAGCAGGCGGCGAAGTGGGTGCCGAAGCTGCGGTCGATGGGGGCGGACGTCGTCGTGGTGTCGGCGCATTCGGGGTCGTCGGGGACGTCGTCGTACGGTGACCAGCTGCCGTACGTGGAGAACTCGGCGGCGCTGGTAGCGCAGCAGGTGCCCGGGATCGACGCGATTCTCGTCGGGCACGCGCATGTGGAGATCCCGGAGTTGAAGGTGACGAACACGGTGACGGGGAGGACGGTGGTGCTGTCCGAACCGCTGTGCTTCGCCGAGCGGTTGAGCGTGTTCGACTTCGAGTTGGTCTTCGAGAAGGGGCGTTGGGTCGTCGAGTCGGTGGCGGCTTCGCTGCGGGACGCGAAGACGGTCGCGGACGATCCGAAGATCACGCGGTTGCTGAGGGACGAGCACGCGCTGGTCGTGGAGTACGTCAACCAGGTGGTCGGTACGGCGACGGCGACGCTGACGACCGTCGAGGCTCGGTACAAGGACGCGCCGATCATCGACCTCATCACCAAGGTCCAGGAGGACGTGGTGAAGGCGGCGTTGGCGGGGACGGCGTATGCGTCGCTGCCGGTGGTCGCGCAGGCGTCGCCGTTCTCGCGGACGTCGGAGATTCCTGCGGGCGAGGTGACGATCCGGGATCTGTCGGGTCTGTACGTGTACGACAACACGCTGGTGGCGAAGCTGCTGACGGGTGCTCAGGTGCGGGCGTACCTGGAGTACTCGGCGGCGTACTTCGTGCAGACGGCGGCGGATGCCGTTGTGGACACGGAGAAGTTGACGAATGCGGGCGGCCGTCCGGACTACAACTACGACTACGTGTCGGGGTTCTCGTACGACATCGACATCGCGCAGGCCGCGGGTTCGCGGATCAGGAACCTGACGTACAACGGTGCGGCGCTGGACGACGCGCAGCAGTTCGTGCTGGCGGTGAACAACTACCGGGCGAACGGTGGCGGTGCGTTCCCGCATGTGGCGTCGGCGACCGAGGTGTGGTCGGAGTCGACGGAGATCCGGACGCGGATCGCGGAGTGGGTGACCGCGAAGGGTGTGCTGGATCCGGCGGAGTTCGCCTCGGTGGACTGGAAGTTGACCCGGGACGGGACGCCGGTGTTCTAGAGCGTGAGCAGGGTGGTGTCGATGGCGTCGGCGATGGCTTTCGCGCCGGCGTCGTTGACGTGGAGGCCGTCGCCGGCGTTGAACTCGGCGCGGATCCAGGTGGGTTGGCCGGGGTCGGCGACGGCGATGCGGGTGTCGGCGGGCGCCAGGACGTCGACGCCGGCGATGAGGTGACTGGTCGTCAGCTCTTCGGGGTCGTGGAGGACTTCGGCGGAGAGCTGGTTGCCGGGGACGGTGTGTCCGGTGTCGTGGGCGACGGCGGCGTAGGTGGTCGGTCCGGTGTCGCCCGGCAGATGGAGGCTGAGGACGAGTTCCTCGCCCGCGTGGGCGGGCCGTTCGACGGGGTCGCTGAGGAGTTCTTCGCCGGCGGGGATCGTGGCGGTCGGGGCTCCGGAGAAGGTCAGCGGGGTGTCGGTGGCGGGGGCGATGCCGCTGCCCCGGGTGCGGGTGGCGAGGTGGGCGCCGCCGATGTCCAGGGGTTCCTTGCCGTAGCGGTTGGTGAGCCTGATGCGGAGTGCGTCACCGTCTCCGGCCAGGCGCAGGGACTGCCGTACGGTCTGGTCGGTGAGGCCGCGGGGTTCGAAGAGGTGGAAGTCCTCGTGGGGGCTGAGGACGGCGGAGCGGTGGGCTGCGATCCACGTCGTTGTCATGGCGGGCCCGACGCCGCCGCCGTCGGGCGTCTTCCTGTCCTTGCGCGTTTTTTGCTCTCCGTTTTCTACCTTCCCTCGACGAGGGGGGTGAGGGTCCGGGCCTGCCGGGCCGGGGGGATCTGCGGCTGGGGGTCGAGGCCGAAGGTCGTGAACGCGGTTCGGTCCGGCAGGGGGTAAGGCTCTTTGCCGGTCAGGGAGTTGAGGATGGTGGCGCTGCGCCAGGCGGCGAGGCCGAGGTCGGGGGCGCCGACTCCGTGGGTGTGGAGTTCGGCGTTCTGGACGTAGACGTGGCAGCCGGCGCCGGTGACGGAGGGGTCGAGGACGAGTCTGAACTGCTCGTCGACGCGCGGGCGTTCGGCGCTGTCGCGGCGCAGGTAGGGGTCGAGTCCGGCGAGGATGCGGCCGAGGGGGCGTTCGCGGTAGCCGGTGGCGAGGACGACGGCGTCGGTGGTGAGGCGGGATCGGGTGTTCTGCTGGACGTGTTCCAGGTGGAGTTCGACCTTGGTGGTCGCGATCCGGCCCGCCGTGCGGACGCGGACGCCGGGGGTGAGGACGGCGTCGGGCCAGCCGCCGTGCAGGGTACGGCGGTAGAGCTCGTCGTGGATGGCGGCGATGGTGTCGGCGTCGATGCCCTTGTGGAGTTGCCACTGTGCGGTGACGAGGCGGTCGCGGACGGGTTCGGCGAGGGCGTGGAAGTAGCGGGTGTAGTCGGGGGTGAAGTGTTCCAGGCCGAGCTTGGAGTACTCCATGGGGGCGAAGGCCTCGCTGCGGCCGATCCAGTGGAGTTTCTCGTGGCCTGCGGGCCGGTTGCGGAGCAGGTCGAGGAAGACTTCGGCGCCGGTCTGTCCCGAGCCGATGACGGTGATGTGTTCGGCGGCGAGGAGGGTCTCGCGGTGGGCGAGGTAGTCGGCGGCGTGGATCACGGGGACGCCGGGGGCTTCGACGAGGGGTTTGAGCGGGTCGGGGACGTAGGGGGCGGTGCCGATGCCGAGGACGATGTTCTTGGTGTAGGTACGGCCCAGCGCCTCGGCCTCCCCGTCGCTGTCGAGCTGGGTGAAGTCGACCTCGAAGACGTCGCGTTCGGGGTTGAAGCGGACGGCGTCGACCTGGTGGCCGAAGTGGAGTCCGGGGAGGCTGGCGGCGACCCAGCGGCAGTAGGCGTCGTATTCGGCGCGCTGGATGCGGAAGCGCTCGGCGAAGTAGAAGGGGAAGAGCCGGTCGCGGGCCTTGAGGTAGTTGAGGAAGGACCAGGGGCTGGCGGGGTCGGCGAGGGTCACCAGGTCGGCGAGGAAGGGGACTTGGACGGTGGTGCCGTCGATGAGCAGGCCGGGGTGCCAGTCGAAGCCGGGGCGCTGTTCGTAGAAGGTGGTGTCGAGTTCGGTGAGGGGGTGGGCGAGGGCGGCGAGGGAGAGGTTGAAGGGGCCGATGCCGATGCCGACCAGGTCGCGGGGTGGATCGGGTTCGTGGCGTGGGGGGTTGGGGGTCTGGGGGTGACCCGTCGGGGGGTGGTTCATCGGGGGGTGTGTCCTTCCACGAGTTTCAGGAGGGCGGCCAGGTCGTCGGGCCGGGTGTGGGGGTTGAGGAGGGTGGCCTTGAGCCAGAGCCGGCCGTCGAGGGCGGCGCGGCCGAGGACGGCGCGTCCGTCGTGGAGGAGTTGTCGGCGTACGGCGGCCACGGCTTCGTCGGTGGCTTCGGCGGGCCGGAACAGGACGGTGCTGATGACGGGCGGGTCGTAGAGCTCGAAGCCGGGGTGGTTGTGGATCATGGCGGCGAACTCCCGTGCGCGGGCGCAGACTTGGTCGACGAGGGTGCCGAGTCCGGTGCGGCCGAGGGTTTTCAGGGTGACGGCGAGTTTGAGGACGTCGGGGCGTCGGGTGGTGCGCATGGAGCGGCCGAGGAGGTCGGGGAGGCCTGCTTCGGTGTCGTCGTCGGCGTTGAGGTAGTCGGCGCGCTGGGTGAGGGCGGCGAGGTCGCGGGGGTGGCGTACGGCGAGGAGGCCGGCGGCGACGGGCTGCCAGCCGAGTTTGTGCAGGTCGAGGGTGACGGTGTGGGCGCGGTCGAGGCCGGCGAGTTTGTCGCGGTGGCGGTCGCTGAAGACGAGGCCTCCGCCGTAGGCGGCGTCGATGTGGAGGCGGGCGCCGTGGGCGGCGCAGAGGCCGGCGATCTCGGGGAGCGGGTCGATGAGTCCGGCGTCGGTGGTGCCGGCGGTGGCGGCGACGAGGACGGAGCCGCGGGGGCCGGGCAGTGCGGTGAGGGCTTCGTCGAGGGCGGCGGGGTCGAGGGTGCCGGCGGGGGCGGGGACGACGACGGGGTCGGGCAGGCCGAGGAGCCAGGCGGCGCGGGGCAGGGAGTGGTGGGCGTTGCTTCCGCAGACCAGTTGCACGGTGCCGCTGTGGGCTTCGCGGGCGAGGAGCAGGGCGAGTTGGTTGGCTTCGGTGCCGCCGGTGGTGACGAGGGCGTCGGCGAGGCCGATCTCGTGGGCGAGGGTGCGGGTGACGAGGGCTTCGAGGGCGGAGGCGGCGGGGGCCTGGTCCCAGGAGTCGAGGGAGGGGTTGAGCGCGCTGACGGCGAGGTCGGCGGCGGCGCTGACGGCGAGCGGCGGGCAGTGCAGGTGGGCCGCGCAGAGCGGGTCGGCGGGGTCGGCGGCGCCTTCGGCGAGGGCGTGCACGAGGGTGCGCAGGGCGGTCGGGTCGCCTTCGTCCGGGAGTACGTCCCCTGCGGCGTCCCGTATGCGGGCGGCGACCGCGTCGGGGCCGCCGGCGGGGAAGGGTCCGCCGCGTGCGCGGCGTCCGGTGCCGAGGGCGTCGAGGACGGTGTCGAGCAACGGCCGTAGGGCGTCCGGGCCTTGGGCGCCTGAGGCGAGGGGCGCGTTGCTCATGGGCTGTCCTCCGGGGCGCGGGGCAGGGGGAGTTCCAGCTTGTACCCGGATGGGTCGGCGCGCCCGGGAAGAACAACGATCAGAACCCGAAAGTGTTGTGTGAGCGGGGTGGGAGGGTCAGCGGAAGTCGTCCGCGTGGTCCTTCGCCCAGGTGGTGAACGGGCGGGCCGGTACGCCGGTGATCTCCTCCACCGTGGTGGTGATCTCCGGGGTCGTGCCGACGCTGCCGCCGAAGGCCTTGAGGAGGCCGGGGAGCATCTCCGGGGGTACGTGGGGGAAGAGTTCGGGGCCGACCTCGTCCACGGGGATCTCGGTGAAGCGCAGGTCGCGGCCGATGGCGTGGCCGATCGCGGTGATCTGCTGGGCCGTGGTGACCGGTTCGGGGCCGGTGAGGCGGTGGGCGGCGCCTTCGTGGCCGGGGTCGAGGAGGGTGCGTTCGGCGACGGCGGCGATGTCGTCCTCGTGGATCGGTGCCGAGACGCCGTCGGCGAAGGGGCCGCGTACGGTGTCGCCCGCGCGGATCTGCGGGGCCCACTGGAGGGCGTTGGCCGCGAAGGCGTTGGGCCGCAGGACGGTCGCCGCGAGGCCGCTGTCGCGTACCTGTTGTTCGGCCTTGGCGTGCCAGATGTGGATGGGGTGGCTGGTGTCGGCGCCCTCGCGGATGATTCCGGAGGAGAGCATGACGACGTGCCGGACGCCGGCCGCGCGGGCGGCGTCGAGGAGTTCCTGGGTCGTGTCGCCGGTGGCCTGGAAGTTCAGGAAGAGCTGGGTGGCGCCGGTGAACAGGGCGGCGGGGTCGTCGAGTTGGTGGCGGACGACCTCTGCCTGCCGCGGTAATCCGGCTCGCTGGGGGTCGCGCGTCAGCGCCCGCACGGGCCGGCCCGCGGCGGTGAGGCGTTCGACCAGGGCGCGGCCGACGTTGCCGGTGGCGCCTGTCACTACGATCACGGGTTCCTCCTGGGGCTGATCGTCCTTGTCGGCAGCGAGCCTAGGAAGGACGATCAGCCCGCCGCATCGTCGGCAGGGACGAGGCGTGCCCGTGGGGGCGTAGGGCGCGGGTCCTACGCCTCGCGGACGCGCAACGCCCTTGCCAGGTCGTCGAGTTGGTCGGCGAGCTTGCGGCGCAGGGACGGGGTGAGGTCGGCGTCGCGCAGGCATTCCTGGCCGAGGCGGAGGGCTTCGGGGTCGACGGCGTGGGCGGGGAAGGCCCAGCGGCCTGCTGCGTCGGCCATGGCGGGGCCGCGGCGGGCGGCGAGGGTGACCGCGTCCTCGTAGAAGCGCGGCACGTACTCCCGTACGAGATCGGCCTGTTCGGGTTGCCAGAAGCCCTGGGCGGTGGCGGTGAAGAGGTAGTTGGAGAGGTCGTCGGTGCTGAACATCGCGTCCCAGGCCGTGCGTTTGGCCTCGGGGTCGGGCAGGGCGGCGCGGCAGCGGGCGGCGCCTTCCTGGCCGGTGGCGGACGGGTCGAGTGCCAACTCGGCCGCGATCGCGGTCTCTTCGGCGGCGCCGAGGACGGCGAGACGGGCCAGGACGCGCCAGCGCAGCTCGGGGTCCAGCTCGGGACCGCCGGGGACGGTGCCTTCGGCGAGCCAGGCGGCGATGGTGTCGGGGTGGGCGGCGACGTCGATGAAGTGGCGTACGGCGATGAGGCGCAGGCCGGGGTGGGAGCCGTCCTCGGTGCGGCGGATGAGGTCGCGGCACAGGTCCGTGAGGGTGGCGAGGGCGACCGGGCGGGCCTCGGGGGTGAGGTAGCGGTCGGTGACCTGGGCGGAGGCGAAGGCGAGGACGCCCTGGACGAGGGCGAGGTCCGTCTCGTGCGGGAGGTGGGCGCGGGCGGCGTCCAGGTAGGCGGAGGCGGGGAGTTCGCCGTCGCGGACCGTGTCGCGCAGGGCGTTCCAGACGACCGCGCGGGTGAGGGGTTCGGGGAGGCCGGAGAGGCTGGTGCGGACCGTTTCGAGGGACTCGGCGTCGAAGCGGATCTTGGCGTAGGTGAAGTCGCCGTCATTGAGGAGGACGAGGGCGGGGCGGGGGGCGCCGGCGCTGATGCCGATGTCGCCGGTGGCGGGGACGTCCGCCTCCAGTCGGTCGCGGGGGATCAGGCGGCCCGCGTCATGGAGGTCGTGGTCGTAGAGGCCGATGGTGATGCGGTGCGGGCGGCTGGCGCCGGCCGGTACGAGGGTGCTGAGGTGCGTGAGGCCGTCGTGGTCCAGGGAGGGGTCGGGCTTGGACAGGACTCCGGGGCTGCCCTCGTGCCGGATGTCGAGGTGCCAGTTTCCGTTCTCGGTCCGGACCTCGGGCGTGAGCGTGTCCACCCCCGTCGTGCGCAGCCATGCGTCCGCCCAGGCGTGGACGTCTCGTTCGGTGCCGGAGGCGAGGGAGTCGAGGAAGTCGGCGAGGGTGGCGTTGGCGAACTTGTGGCGGGCGAAGTGGGTGTTGATGCCGGCGAGGAAGTCCTTCTCGCCGAGCCAGGCCACCAACTGCCGTAGTGCGGAGGCGCCCTTGGCGTAGGAGATGCCGTCGAAGTTGAGGAGGGCGGAGGCGGTGTCGTCGACGTTCTCGGGGGCCACGGGGTGGGTGGAGGGGCGCTGGTCGGCGTCGTAGCCCCAGGCCTTGCGGACGACGCCGAAGTCGGTCCAGGTGTCGGTGAAGCGGGTGGCTTCGGTGAGGGTCTGGTAGCCCATGTACTCGGCGAAGGACTCGTTGAGCCAGATGTCGTCCCACCACTGGAGGGTGACGAGGTCGCCGAACCACATGTGGGCCATCTCGTGGGCGATGACCATGCCGCGGGTCTGGCGCTCGGTGTCGGTGACGGCGGAGCGGTAGACGAACTCGTCGCGGAAGGTGACGAGTCCGGGGTTCTCCATGGCGCCGGCGTTGAACTCGGGGACGAAGGCCTGGTCGTAGGAGTCGAAGGGGTAGGGCTCCTCGAACTTCTCGTGGTAGCGGTCGTAGCACTGGCGGGTGATGTCGAGGATCTCCTCGGCGTCCGCGTCGAGGTGGGGGGCCAGGGAGCGGCGGCAGTGGATGCCGAAGGGCAGGCCGCGGTGTTCGGTGCGGATCGAGTGCCAGGGGCCCGCGGCCACGGCGACGAGGTAGGTGGAGATGAGGGGGGTGGGGGCGGCCTGCCAGCGGCCTTCGCCGAGGTGTTCGGTGATGCCGTTGGCGAGGACGGTCCAGCCTTCGGGGGCGGTCACGGTGAGGTCGAAGACGGCCTTGAGGTCGGGCTGGTCGAAGGCGGCGAAGACGCGCTGGACGTCCTCCATGAAGAGCTGGGTGTAGAGGTAGGTCTCGCCGTCGGTGGGGTCGGTGAAGCGGTGCATGCCCTCGCCGGTGCGGGAGTAGCGCATGCTCGCGTCGACGCGCAGTTCGTGCTCGCCGGCGGTGAGGGCGGGCAGCGGGAGCCGGTTCTCGACGAGTTGCTCCGGGTCCAGGGGGTGTCCGTCGAGGGTGACGGAGCGCAGCTCGGCGGGCTTGAGTTCGACGAAGGTGTCCGCGTCGGCACGAGCGGTGAACCGGATGACGGTGCGGGAGTCGAAGGTGTCTTCGCCCGTCGTCAGATCGAGTTCGATCGTGTAGCGGTGGACGTCGAGGAGCCTGGCACGGGTCTGCGCTTCGTCGCGCGTCAGTACGGACATGGTGGACATGCTGCCTGATGGCACCGACATGGCACAGAGTCGGTCCGGTACGCGGCCTATGTCCGGTCGGGGGCGGAGGTCGGGGTGGCGGTGGGAGGGGAGGTGGGGGCGGGGGTGGCGTCGGTGTTCTGGGGGTCTCGCTGGCAGGGCACGCGCGCGTCCGGGTGTGGCAGGGCGGGGCGGGTTTCCTGGGGCTCCTTGAGGAGGGCGCGCAGGTCGCGGAGCTCCTGTTCCAGGGCCCGGTGGCGCTGGTGGGCGTCGTAGAGGTAGCGGATCTTGGTACGCAGGGTCCAGGGGTCGACGGGTTTGGTGATGAGGTCGGCGACGCCGAGGCCGAAGGCGGTGGCGGTCAGTTCGGGGTCGAG
Organism: Streptomyces sp. NPDC001100; assembly: GCF_053598575.1. Classification (NCBI taxonomy): domain Bacteria; kingdom Bacillati; phylum Actinomycetota; class Actinomycetes; order Kitasatosporales; family Streptomycetaceae; genus Streptomyces; species Streptomyces sp. NPDC001100. The sequence continues at coordinate 170,600 of NZ_JBSFKO010000005.1, read as the reverse complement.
GCCGAAGCCGGTGAGGAGGACGACGGGGATGTGCTGGGTCTGTTCGAGGCGGCGCAGGTAGCGGACCACGTCCAGGCCACTGACGCCGGGCATCCGCACGTCGAGGAGGAGCAGGCCGACCTGGCCGCGGAGCACCTGCTTGAGCGCCTCGTCGCCGCTGGTGGCGCGGGCAAGCCGGTAGCCCAGCGGGGCGAGGGCGCTCTCCAGCGCGTACAGCGTGTCCTCATGGTCGTCGACGATGAGGATCCTGGCATCCGACGGCATGACCCGAGGTCCCTCCCGCGTGGGACGACCAGCTTATGACGCAGGCGCTGACGGGGTGTGCCCGTCAGTTGACGAGGAGTGCACATGCAAGTGCACAGCGCAGCATCACCCCGAACACACCCCGGTGTCACGCCCCTTACGGGCCCCGTGCGGTCAGTTCGCCGTGGGTGAACCGCCGTTCACGGCGTCCTCGGCGATGCGCTCGTGGTGCCTGATCACCTCGGCGATGATGAAGTTGAGGAACTTCTCGGCGAACGCCGGGTCCAGCTTGGCGTTTTCGGCAAGGGTGCGCAGGCGCTCGATCTGGCGGGCCTCGCGGGCCGGGTCGGCGGGCGGCAGCCGGTGGTTGGCCTTGAGGAAGCCGACCTGCTGGGTGGCCTTGAAGCGTTCGGCGAGCATGTGGACGACGGCCGCGTCGATGTTGTCGATGCTGTCGCGCAGCCTGGTCAGTTCCTCGCGCACGGCGGGGTCGACGTCACCGGTTCCGTTGTTGCTGGTGGTCATGGGCGACCACCCTACGTGGAGTGCGCGCAGCCGATCATCCGAGCTCCGTGGAGTGCGCCCACCCGATGACCGGCGGATCGGCCGGATCGGGGACCTGGTCGCTCCAGCCGCCGGGGACGGTGCGGCCCTGCTGGGCGCGGAAGCGGACGGGGGGCATGCCGACGCGGCGGGTGAACAGGCGGGAGAAGTAGGCGGGGTCGTCGTAGCCGACGCGGCGGGCGACGGCGGCGACGGGGAGTTCGGTGGCGGCGAGGAGTTCCTTGGCGCGGCCCAGGCGGATGCCGAGGAGGTAGTCCTTGGGGCTGCAGCCGGCGCCTCGGCGGACTGCGGCGCGCAGGGCGGCGGGGGTCATGCCGTGCCGGGCCGCGTGGTCGGCGACGGTCAGCGGAAGGCAGGCGTCGCGGGCGAGGCCCTGGAGGACCGGGTCGCCGTCGGGGGCGAGGTCGGCGCGGGCGCGGCGCAGGGCGACGAGGAGTTCGTGGACGGCGGCGCCGGTCTCCACCTCCAGGAGGGGGTTTCCGCGCCGTGCGGCGCGGGCCATGCGCCCGATGACCGCGCGGGGTCCGCTCGCGTCCGAGAGGGCCACCACGGGCCGCTCCGGCTCGATGTAGCCGAGTTCGGTGTACGTCGCCGTCGCGGGTCCGGTGAAGTCGACGAAACCCTCGTCCCAGCCGGCGCCGGGGTCGGGCGCGTAGTGGTGCGGCACTCCGGGGGTGAGCCACAGCAGCGCGGGCGCGGTGACGGTGGTGCGGCGGCCGTCGGGGGTCAGGTACCAGCCGGCGCCCGCGCTGATCACCACGGCCACGTGGTGGTCGAGGGTGCGGGGGCCGACGGTGGGCAGCGCGCCGTACTGGAGGCCGACGCCGAGGCAGGCGAGGCCGAGGCGGTGGTGGGCGGGTGTGGGCGTGAAGAACCGCATCCAGGTGTGGTACATCCGCGGCCCCCTCACGCGTCACTCGGTCCAAGTAGTGGCGATCTTTGTCCATGGACGTGATCGCCGCCAAGGGGAGAGAGTCGGTGCATGAGCGAGTTCACCGTGGGCGACAGGGACTTTCTGTTGGACGGGCGGCCGGTGCGGCTGCTGTCCGGGGCGCTGCACTACTTCCGGGTGCACGAGGCGCAGTGGGGGCACCGGCTGGCGATGCTGCGGGCGATGGGCCTCAACTGCGTGGAGACGTACGTCCCGTGGAACCTGCACGAGCCGGCGCCGGGCGACTTCCGGGACGTGGCGGCGCTGGGCAGGTTCCTGGACGCGGCCCGGGAGGCGGGCCTGTGGGCGATCGTGCGCCCGGGGCCGTACATCTGCGCGGAGTGGGAGAACGGCGGCCTGCCGCACTGGCTGACCGGCGAGTTGGGGCCACGCGCGCGTACCCGCGACGCACGCTTTCTGAGCCACCTGGAGCGCTGGTTCCGCCGGCTGCTGACCGAGGTGGTGCCGCGCCAGATCGACCGGGGCGGACCGGTGGTCATGGTGCAGGTCGAGAACGAGTACGGCAGTTACGGCTCCGACGCGGTCTATCTGCGGCGCCTGGAGGGGATGTTGCGCGACCTGGGGGTGGCGGTTCCGCTGTGCACCTCGGACGGTCCCGAGGACCACATGCTGGACGGCGGCTCGCTCCCCGGTGTCCTGGCGACGGTGAATTTCGGGTCCCACGCGCGCGAGGCCTTCGAGACGCTGCGCGCCTTCCGCTCCGAGGGACCGCTGATGTGCATGGAGTTCTGGTGCGGCTGGTTCGACCACTGGGGCGGCGAACACGTCGTCCGCGCGGCCGAGGACGCGGCGTCCGCCCTGCGGGAGATCCTGGAGTGCGGCGCGTCGGTCAACGTCTACATGGCGCACGGCGGCACCAACTTCGCCGGCTGGGCGGGCGCCAACCGGGGCGGCGGCGCCCTGCACGACGGCCCGCTGGAGCCCGACGTGACGTCGTACGACTACGACGCCCCGATCGACGAGTACGGGCGCCCCACGGAGAAGTTCTGGCGCCTGCGCGAGGTGTTCGCCGAGTACGCCGACGCCCCGCTGCCCGGACTCCCGCCCGCACCGCCCGTGTTGGGCGACCCGGCCGAGGCGAGCCTGACCGGTTGGGCGCCCTTGAGCGACGTCCTGGAGGCACGCGGCGGACCGGAGTCCGAAGGTCCGGTCCCGCCCACCTTCGAGGAGCTGGACGTCGACCGCGGTCTCGTCCGCTACGCGGTGACCGTGCCGGGACCGCGCGCCGCGTATCCGCTCACCGCGCGGGGGCTGCGGGACCTGGCCGTGGTCTACGTCGACGGGGAGCGGGCCGGGATCCTCACGGAGGGCGACGAGCAGCTCAAGGAGCCCGTCGCCGGGCACGCGCGCGTGGAGCTGTGGGTGGAGTCCCTGGGGAGGGCCAATTACGGGCCCCGGCTCGGGGAGCCGAAGGGCATCACCGGGGGCCTGCTGCACGAGCGGCAGTATCTGCACGACGTCCGCGCGCGTGGGCTGCGGCTGGACGCGCTGGACGACGTCGAGGGCATCGCGCTGGGGGCGCTGCCCCCGGGTGACTCCCCCGGCCTGTACCGGGGCACCGTCGAGGTGCGGGGCGCCGGGGACGCCGTACTCGAACTGCCGGGCTGGACGCGGGGGTTCGTGTGGGTGAACGGGTTCAACCTGGGGCGGTACTGGTCGGCCGGGCCGCAGCGGGAGCTGTACGTGCCCGGGCCAGTTCTGCGGGAAGGGGTGAACGACGTGTGGGTCCTTGAGCTCCAGGAGGCGCCGTTCGCCGGGAAGTCCGTCTCCCTGCGTGCTCAGCGGGAGACGGGGGCGGACCCGATCTCGACCACGCGGGCCCAGTCGGGCGGGGTGTCCGGCACGTAGTCGGGGTCGTCCTCGGCGTACGTCCCGGTCTCGTACCGGCGCGGGAACAGGCCCACCACCGTCCGGCACGGTGGCTGCCGCTCCGGCCAGGGGGTCTGGCCGTCGGTGAGGACCACGACGGCGTCGGGCCCGGTGCGCAGCGCCTTGGTGAAGCCGGTGCGCAGATCCGTCCCGCCGCCGCCCAGCAGCTCGATGCCCTCGGCGCGGCACAGTGGTTGCGCGACCCGGGCCGCCGCGTCGCAGGACACCACGGTGACCAGGTCGCGGCGGCCGCCGACCGCCCTGGAGATCGCGGCGACTTCGAGGAGCGCGCTGCCCAGTTCGGCGTCGCTGACCGACCCGGAGGTGTCGATGACCACGCAGACCCGGGGCGGTCTGCGGCGCAGGCTCGGCAGCACCACGCCGGGCAGTCCGGCCGAGCGGCGCGAGGGCCTGCCGTAGCTGTAGTCCTCGCCCGCGCCGGGGGCGGAGACCGCCGAGCGGACCGCCGCGCCCAGCAACTCCCGCCAGGGCTGCGGCGGATGGAAGGCTTCCTCGGCCCACCGCCGCCAGCCGCTCGGGGTGCTGCCCGGGTGGCCGGTGATGCCCTGGGCCACCCGGAAGCGGACCGCGTCGCGCTGCTGCTCGCTGAGCCCGTGGGCGCCGTCCGGGCCCAGCTCCCAGCCCCGGTCGAGCCCGTCGGCGCCGCTGCCGCAGTCCAGCCAGGCCAACGCCTGGGTGCGCGGCCCCAGTTGGAACCAGCGCAGGTAGTCCTCCATCAGGTTCCCGGCGGGCAGTCCCAGTGTCTTCGGCTTGATCGCGCCTGCGGGGGTGACCAGGCCCTCGCCGTACGCGTCGTCGTTGATCTCCATGTCGGCGGCGATGTTCATCCGCAGCCGCTCCCCCGGGCCGGTCAGTCCGCGTTCGCGGGCGAGGCGGTCGCCGCGTCCGTGGTGGTCGCGCAGCAGGTGGGAGACCTCGTGGACCCAGACTCCGGCCAGGTCCTCGACCGGCGTCCGGTCCACGAACCCCGGCGAGACGTAGCAGCGCCAGTGCCGGTCGACGGCCATCGTCGGCACCTGCCGGGACGCGACGGTGTGCAGGGCGAACAGGGCTGTGGCCAGGTAGGGGCGGACGCGGGCCGCGTAGAGGCGGGCGGCGAAGAGCTTGTCGAGGTCGAGGTCCACGTCGAGTTCCGTGGCCGGGTCCGGGTTCATCGGCCGCCCTTCACGGTCGCGGCGGCGCGGTCCGCCCGTTGCGACAGGGCGACCACTCCGGCCAGTTGCTCGATGGACGCGGGTACGTCCCAGTCCTCCCGGCGCAGCGAGGCGAGGGTGGTCGCGGGGACGACGACGAGGTCCGGGGCACCGGTCTCCAGCGCCCGGACCAGGAGCGCCCAGGCCGCGTCCCAGCGGGCCCGGTCGGGACGGTTGCGGACCGCGGCCACCACGCCGTCGAGGACGGCCTGGCGCAGATCCCCGCGCTCGGGCAGCTCGCCGGCGGCCGGATCGGCGAGGAACGTCTCGGGGTCGGGGAGGTCCATCCGGTCCACCGCGGCCAGCAGTTCCAGCCCGGGGCCGTCCCCGACCGTGCCTCGGACCAGCAGGGACAGCACTTCCCGGGAGGAGCCGGCCGCGGTGGCGAACGCGGTCAGGCACACGGCCATGTCCCAGCTCCGGGGCGAGGGCCAGGCACCGCCCCGCCGCGCCTCGCTGCTGGGCAGTTGGTGGACCAGCTTGGGGCGGCCGGTGAGCAGTCCGCACACCGCGCGGCGCGCGTAGTCCACGGCTCCGGGCAGCTTCTCCGGGTCGAGAAGCGGCAGGGTCGCCCGGGGCCAGGTGCCGCCGAGGCCGCGTACGACGACCTCGTGGTCGTGGGTCCACTGGAGGTGCACGAACCGGTTGGCCAGCGGCGGACTCAGCTCCCAGCCGTCGGCCGCCGAGGACCGCGGGTTGGCGGCGGCCACGATCCGCACCCCGGGCGGCAGTTGGAGCGCACCGATCCGCCGCTCCAGCACCAGCCGCAGCAGCGCGGCCTGCACGGCGGGCGGCGCGGTCGACAACTCGTCCAGGAACAGCAGCCCCCGGCCCGCCCGTACGAGCCGTACGGCCCAGTCCGGCGGGGCCATCGGGACGCCCTGCTCGGCGGGGTCGTCGCCCACGACGGGCAGCCCGGAGAAGTCGGACGGTTCGTGCACGCTGGCGATCACCGTCGTCAACGGCAGGTCCAGGGCCGCGGCGAGCTGGGTCAGGGCCGCCGTCTTGCCGATGCCCGGCTCGCCCCACAGCAGCACGGGGAGGTCGGCGGCGACGGCCAGGGTCAGGGCCTCCAGCTGGTTGTCGGGGCGCGGTTCGGTGGTGGTGTCGCGCAGGAGGGTCAACAGGTCGTCGGCGACGTCGAGTCGGGTGGGGTGGGCGGGGGTGTCGGTGGCGGCGTACAGCGTGCGTGTGGGCATATGGGGTCACCTTTGGGTTGTGGTGGGGCGTGCGTGGGTGAGGGATGGGGCGCGCACGAGGACTGGTGTGAAGTCCCGTGCGGTCAAGGGCCGTTGGTGCGGCGGGGCGACGTTCCGTACGGTCAAGGGCTGTTGGGCGGCGGGACGAAGTTCCGTGGAGCCGGCGGCCGTTGGTGCGGGGCGGGGCGAAGTTCCGTGCGTTCAGTGGCCGTTGGTGCGGCGGGGGCGTTCCTTCCGGGGCTGCGGAAGGCCCGGGAAGAAGTGGCCGGATCGGGGTCCGGGGCCGGTCAGGCCTGCCCTGAACAGCCCGTACGTGAGCCGTCGTTGCGCCGCGGCCCGGAGTTCGTCCCGCAGCGCGCCACCGCGCAGCACCGCGTCGGGACCGAGCAGTCCCTCTACGACGGCCAGCGCGCCGGCGGTATCGCCGTGGATGAGGCGTTCGCGGACGCCGGTGAGGCAGTCCGGGTGGCGGTGGGCGTCGTCGACGGCCTGGAGGCAGGGCAGCGGGGTGCCGGTCAGCGCGACCAGCAGTTCCTCGCGCCGGATCTCGTCCGGGTCGTGGTCCAGGGGGGCCAGTACACCGTCGACGAGGCCGATCCGGTGCAGGGCGCCCCGGCATGCGACCAGGTGCGGTTGCCCCGCCCGGTCCGGACTCGGTGCGGGACCGGTCGGCCGGGGACGATCCGGTACGAGTGCGGCGGCGACCAGCGGATGGAGCCGATCGGCCTCGATCGCGCCGGTGCGGAGGAGTTGCAGGTCGGGCGGGACCCAGGTCGCCGCGTCGGGCAGGACCGGGAGGGCGGCGGCGCTGCCGTCGGTCGGTGCCGGGGTGATCCGCAGGGTGTCCGTGACCGGATCCGGCGCCAGTACGAACCGGTGCCGGGAACCGAACCGTACGGTGACGGGACCGGACGGCCTCCCCTCCGCGTGCAGCAGGATCGCCGCCTCGTCCGCCCACCGGTCGACGGCGCAGTTCCACGCCTCGGGCACTGTGTCCGGCGGAGCCGGGATCGGTGGAGGTCCGTCGCCGGGCGGCCGGTCGGCCCCGGACCGGACCCGCAGTTCACCGCTGCGGTCCGCGTCCCACAGGTGCCGGTGCAGGTCGAGGCGGAACCGTCGGCTCGGCCGGGGATGCGGATGCCTGCGCGCTACGGCCTCGCGGTGCGTGCCGTCCCACAGCGCGAGGCCGATCCGCTGGCCGCCGTCCGCCCAGGCCGGAGGGGTCCGGACCACCAGGTGGAGCGGGTGCGCGGCATCGTGTCCGTAGCGGGCCAAGGTGAGGGTCAGCCCCGGGCGCAGCAGCCCGTCGGGCGCGATCCTCGGCAGATGCCAGCGGAGCAGGTCGGGGGCGAGTCGGCGGAGATCGGCGCGCACCCGGGCGGCCAGTTCCCGGCCGTGGGTACGCGCGACGGAACGCAGGTCGAGATCGATGTCGACACCGGCGGCGGCGCAGGCGCCCGCCCAGTCCCCGGCGGCGCGGCGGACCGCGGCGGTCTCGATCATGGAGGGCGGCACGGCGAACTCGCGCACGCGCGGCCAGAAGGAAATCCGGGAATTCCCGTTCGCGGGGTGAGAGGGCATCAGCACTCACCTTGCGCGGACGGGACCCCCATTCTGTGAACAGAGTGAGTCGTCATCGCGGGGAGCATAGCCTTCTCGGCCGCGATCCGGCAGGGAATTATTGGGGGCGTGCATCCGCGCCCCTCGGCATAGAGTGGATGCGGGTTCAGGGCGTCTCTGGGGGTTGTGGACGTGGCGGACGACGGACCGGTCGAGCACGGCTACCCGCATCTGGACACGGTGCGGGACTCCATCACCGCGCTCTACAAGCGCTTGTCGTACGACACCGTCCAGACGTTCGCGACCAGTGTGGCCCCCGTCGACGTGGCGTTCTGCGACACGGACGACCTGCATCTGGGGGCGCAGCGGGTGGCCCGGGAGATGGTCCGGCACTACCGGCTCCCGGATGCCCGGCTGATCGTCAGCTTCCGTGAGATGACGCATGCGGCGAACGTCGAACTCACGGCCGGGCCCGAGTACTTCGTGGAGCTGAACGACCGGTTCCGCACGCATCGCCGGGACATCGGCGCGGCTCTCGCGCACGAGGTCATGCATGTCTACCTGCACCGCCTGGACCTGTCCTTCCCCGGCACCCGGGAGAACGAGATCCTCACGGACACGGCGGCGACGTATCTCGGCGCGGGGTGGCTGCTCCTGGACGCGTACCGGGAGGACTCGGCGTCCTCGCAGAAGCTCGGCTACCTCACGCCGGAGGAGTTCGGGTACGTCCTCGCCAAGCGGGCGCTGGTCTTCGGCGAGGATCCCTCGGTGTGGTTCACGAGTCCGCAGGCCTACACGGCGTACGTCAAGGGCATGGAGCAGGCCCGGCGTGACGAGCAGCAGCCTCCGCTCACGGCGGCGGGGTGGGCGGGGCGGCGGCGCTACGCGCACGACCGGCGGGGTGGGCCCGGCGCCCAGAAGGGCGTGCCGTACGCCTTCAGCGGGGACGGGGACGGGAGCTTGCGGGTGTCGTTTCCCTGCCCCACGTGTCATCAGCGGATCAGGGTGCCGGTGCAGGGAAGGGTACGGGCGCGGTGTTCCTTGTGCCGGACCGTGCTGGAGTGCGACACGTAGGCCGGTGGGGCCGCACTGGGGGCTCCGCCCCCAGCCCCCCGGCCTTTGCCCTCCCCCCACCCGACTCGGTCCGCCGAGAAGTGGACCCACAAAGGCAGGCTCGGTGGGCTGACAAGTGCAGCTTCTTCCGCCTACGCCCCGTACACCGCCCCCGGAACCTCCGCGTCCGACAGCAGCTTCAGTACCGCCTCCCCCGCCTCCCCCGCACTCCACCGCGCCCCCTTGTCCGCGCTCGGGCCCGCTCGCCAGCCCTCCATCACGGTGATGCGTCCGCCCTCCGTCTCGAAGACCCGGCCCGTGACCCCCGCACTCGCAGCCGAGCCCAGCCAGACCACCAGGGGGGAGACGTTCTCCGGGGCCATCGTGTCGAAGCCGGAGTCGGGGGCCGTCATGGTCTCGGCGAAGGTGTGTTCCGTCATGCGGGTGCGCGCCGCGGGGGCGATCGCGTTGACCTGGACGCCGTAGCGGGACAGTTCGGCGGCCGCTACGAGCGTGAGGCCGATGATGCCGGCCTTGGCGGCGCTGTAGTTGCCCTGTCCCACCGAGCCCAACAGGCCTGCTCCGCTGCTGGTGTTGATGATCCGGGCGGTCGGGGTGCGGCCCGCCTTGGTCTCGGCCCGCCAGTGCGCGGCGGCGTGTTTCAGGGGCAGGAAGTGGCCCTTCAGGTGGACGCGGAGCACCGCGTCCCAGTCGTCCTCGCCGAGGTTGACGAGCATCCGGTCGCGCAGGTAACCCGCGTTGTTGACAAGGGTGTCGAGGCGGCCGTAGGTCTCCAGGGCGGTCGTGACCAGGGACGCGGCACCGGTGCCGGTGGCGATGTCGCCGCCGTGGGCCACCGCCTCGCCGCCCGCCGCGCGGATCTCCGCGACGACCTGCGCGGCGGGGCTGTCGGGGTCCGGGGTGCCGTCGAGGCCGACGCCGAGATCGTTGACGACGACCTTGGCGCCCTCGGCGGCGAACGCGAGGGCGTGGGCCCGGCCCAGCCCCCGGCCCGCGCCGGTGACGACGACGACCCGGCCGTCGCAGAGAGCACTCATCTCTCATGTCTCCTTCCGTGTCTCCTTGTTGGCGGTTGCCGCGTCCAGGAAGGCCGGCCGCTCCCCGCCGCCGTGGACGAGGAGGCTCGCGCCGCTGATGTACGCGGCGGCGGGAGAGGCGAGGAAGACCGCCGCCGCACCCACGTCGGCGGGGTCGGCGAGGCGGCCGAGCGGGACGGTGCGGGCGACGGCCGCGATGGCGTCCTCACCGCCGTAGTGCAGGTGGGCCGACTCCGTGCGGACCATGCCGACGACGAGGGTGTTGACCCGGATGTCCGGCGCCCACTCCACCGCCATCGTGCGGGCCAGGTTCTCCAGTCCGGCCTTGGCCGCCCCGTACGCCGCCGAACCGGGCGAGGGGCGGCTCCCGCTGACGCTGCCGATCATCACGACCGAGCCCCTGGCCCGCCTGAGGTGTTCGTGCGCGGCGAGGGAGGCGGTGAGCGGGGCGAGGAGGTTCAACTCGATGATCCGCGCGTGGCGTTCGGCCTCCGCGTCGACGAGTGGGCGGTACGGCGCGCCGCCCGCGTTGTTGACGAGGACGTCGAGCCGGGGCAGCGCCGCGAAGAACTCCCGCACGGCGTCCGGGTCCCGCAGGTCCAGGGGGCTGAACTCGGTTCCCTCGACCGGCACTTCGGCCGGTTTGCGCGCGCAGGTCAGCACATGGGCGCCGGCCTCGACGAAGGCGCGGGCGATACCGGCGCCGACGCCTCGGGTGCCGCCGGTGACGAGGACGGTACGGCCGTTCAACGGGCGGTCGGGCGAGTTGTCCACAGAGGGGTTGTCCACAGGGTGGTTGTCCACAGGCCCTCCCGCTCGGATTCCGCGGCTGCTAGCTTCGAAGCGTCACACCTAACAAATGTTTGGTGGAAAGGTAGCTGATGCGTCCATGGGTGTCTCCACCTCTTCCCCGGAAAACTCGTTCGCGGGCAAGGGGATCTCGGTCGTCACGGTCGACTACCCGCCGGTGAACGCGCTGCCGGTGGACGGCTGGTTCGCGCTGGCCGACGCCGTGCGCGCGGCGGGCCGCGACCCCGGCGTGCGCTGTGTGGTGCTGGCGGCCGAGGGGCGGGGCTTCAACGCGGGCGTGGACATCAAGGAGATACAGGCGCACGGGCAGTCGGCCCTGGTCGGGGTGAACCGGGGCTGTTTCGAGGCGTTCGCCGCGGTGTACGAGTGCGAGGTGCCCGTGGTGGCGGCCGTGCAGGGGTTCTGCCTGGGCGGAGGTATCGGTCTGGTCGGCAACGCGGATGTGATCGTGGCCAGCGAGGACGCCACCTTCGGGCTGCCCGAGCTGGACCGGGGCGCGCTGGGCGCCGCCACGCATCTGGCCCGGCTGGTTCCCCAGCATCTGATGCGCGCCCTGTACTACACCTCGCGCACGGCGACGGCGGCCGAGCTGCACGCGCACGGCTCGGTCTGGCGGGTCGTGCCACGCGCCGAACTGCTGCCGTCCGCCCTGGAGTTGGCGGCCGAGATAGCCGCCAAGGACGGCGAGCTGATCCGACTCGCCAAGTCCGCGATCAACGGCATCGACCCCGTCGACGTCCGCCGCAGCTACCGCTTCGAGCAGGGCTTCACCTTCGAGGCGAGCGTCAGCGGGGTGGCCGACCGGGTGCGCGACCGGTTCGGAGCCACCGGTACTGCCGGAAGGGAGGAGGCGTAGGTGACCGACAAGACGATGATCGCCGACGAGGTCGTCTCGCGGCTGACGAGCGGCATGACCCTGGGCATCGGCGGCTGGGGTTCCCGCCGCAAGCCGATGTCACTGGTCCGGGCGCTGTTACGGAGCGACATCGGCGATCTCACCCTGGTCTCGTACGGCGGCCCGGACGTCGGGATGCTGGTGGCGGCCGGCCGGGTGCGCAGGCTGGTGGCGCCCTTCGTCACCCTCGATTCCATCCCGCTCGAACCGCACTACCGGGCGGCGCGCGAGCGCGGGGAGTTCGAGCTGACGGAGGTCGACGAGGCCATGTTCATGTGGGGCCTGCACGCGGCGGCGAACCGGCTGCCGTTCCTGCCGGTGCGCGCGGGGATCGGTTCGGACGTCATGCGGGTCAACCCCGGCCTGCGGACGGTGACTTCGCCGTACGAGGACGGGGAGACGTTCGTGGCGATGCCCGCGCTGCGGCTGGACGCGGCCCTGGTGCACGTCAACCGGGCCGACCGGCTGGGCAACGGGCAGTATCTGGGCCCGGATCCGTACTTCGACGACCTGTTCTGCGAGGCGGCGGCAGCGGCCTATGTCTCCTGCGAACGGATCGTGGACACGGCCGAGTTGACGAAGGAGGCCCCGCCGCAGTCCCTGCTCGTCAAGCGGCTGCATGTCACCGGGGTCGTCGAGGCGCCCGGCGGCGCCCACTTCACGTCGTGCGCCCCCGACCACGGCAGGGACGAGGGCTTCCAGCGGCTTTACGCGACGACACCCTGGGCGGAGTTCTCCGAGCGCTTCCTCACCGGGGACGAGGCCGACTACCTGTCGGCGGTGCGCAGCTGGCAGGAGGAACAGGGGTGACGGAGGTACTGCGTTCCGAATACTGCGTGATCGCCTGTGCGGAGGCGTGGCGAGACGCCGGTGAGATCCTGGCCAGCCCCATGGGCCTGATCCCGTCCGTCGGCGCGCGGCTGGCCCGGCTCACCTTCGCGCCCGACCTGTTGCTGACCGACGGCGAGGCGATGATCGTCCGTCCGGACGGGACACCGGAAGGCTGGTTGCCGTACCGGCAGCACCTCGCCCTGGTGTCCGGCGGGCGCCGGCACGTGATGATGGGCGCGAGCCAGATCGACCGGTACGGCAACCAGAACATCTCGTGCGTCGGTGACTGGGCGCGCCCGAAGCGGCAGTTGCTCGGGGTGCGCGGGGCGCCGGTCAACACGCTGAACAATCCGACGAGTTACTGGATACCGCGGCACTCCCGGCGGGTGTTCGTGGAGAAGGTCGACATGGTGTGCGGGGTGGGCTACGACCGGGTCGCCGAGCATCCGGGGACGGCCCGCTTCCACCGCGTCCCCCGGGTCGTCTCCGACCTCGGTGTGTTCGACTTCGCGACCCCGGACCGCTCGATGCGGCTGGCCTCGCTGCATCCGGGGGTCACGGTGGAGCAGGTCAGGGAGGCGACCGGCTTCGAGCTGACGGTCCCGGACGAGGTGGAGCCGACCCGTGAACCCACTCCGGAGGAGCTGCGGTTGATCCGTGAGGTCATCGACCCGGCCGACACCCGCCGCAGGGAGGTGGCCGGCTGATGGAGACCGCGCTGACCCGGCTGGTCGGGGTGCGGCATCCGATCGTGCAGACGGGGATGGGCTGGGTGGCGGGCCCGCGGCTGGTGTCGGCCACGGCGAACGCGGGCGCGCTGGGGATCCTGGCCTCCGCGACCATGGACACCGACCGGCTCCGGGAAGCGGTCCGCGAGGTCAAGTCCCGTACGGGGGCGCCGTTCGGGGTGAATCTGCGGGCGGACGCGGCGGACGCGGGCGACCGGGTGCGGATCATGATCGAGGAGGGGGTGCGGGTCGCGTCCTTCGCGCTCGCGCCGTCCGCCGAGCTGATCGCCGAGCTGAAGGAGGCGGGTGTGGTCGTGATCCCGTCGATCGGGGCGCGGCGGCACGCGGAGAAGGTCGCGGCGTGGGGCGCGGACGCGGTGATCGTGCAGGGCGGGGAGGGCGGCGGCCACACCGGGGAGGTGGCGACGACGGTGCTGCTGCCGCAGGTGGTGGACGCGGTGGACATACCGGTGGTGGCGGCGGGCGGGTTCTTCGACGGGCGGGGTCTGGTCGCGGCGCTGGCCTACGGGGCGGCGGGCGTCGCCATGGGCACCCGATTCCTCCTCACCTCGGACTCCACGGTCCCGGACCCGGTGAAGGCGGCCTACCTGGCGGCGACGGTCAAGGACGTCACGGTCACACGGGCGGTGGACGGCCTGCCGCACCGCATGCTCCGCACGGAACTGGTCGACGCCCTGGAACACTCCGGCCGGGCGAGGACCCTGCTCCAGGCGATACGCCGGGCCGCCGGCTTCCGCCGCCTGTCCGGCCTGACCTGGCGGCGCATGATCCGCGACGGCCTCGCCATGAAACACGGCAAGGAGCTGACCTGGAGCCAGGTGCTGCTGGCCGCGAACACGCCGATGCTGCTCAAGGCGTCGATGGTGGACGGCCGTACGGACCTCGGGGTGATGGCGTCCGGGCAGGTCGCCGGGGTGATCGACGACCTGCCGTCGTGTGCGGAGCTGGTGGCACGGGTGATGAAGGAGGCGGAGGAGGTGTTGTGGACGCTGGTCAGGTCCGACTCCTGAACCACCCTTGAACCACCTTGCCCCCCTTGAACCACCTTGCCCCTCTTGAAGCCCCCGGCCCGGTCAGAGCCGTTCGATGATCGTCACGTTGGCCTGGCCGCCGCCCTCGCACATGGTCTGGAGGCCGAACCGACCGCCGGTGCGCTCCAGTTCGTGCAGGAGGGTGGTCATGAGTTTGACGCCGGTCGCGCCGAGGGGATGGCCGAGGGCTATCGCGCCGCCGTTGACGTTGACCTTCTCCGGGTCGGCGCCCGTCTCCTTCAGCCAGGCGAGGACGACGGGCGCGAAGGCCTCGTTGATCTCGACGAGGTCGATGGCGTCGATGGTCAGGCCGGTCTTCTTCAGGGCGTGGGCGGTGGCCGGGATGGGGGCGGACAGCATGCGGATCGGGTCCTCGCCGCGGACGGAGAGGTGGTGGACGCGGGCGCGGGGCGTCAACCCGTGTTCCCGCACCGCCCGTTCGGAGGCGAGCAGCATCGCCGCGGCGCCGTCGGAGACCTGGGAGGAGCAGGCGGCGGTGATGGTGCCGCCGTCGACGACCGGTTTCAGGCCGGCCATCTTCTCCAATGACGTGTCCCGGCGCGGCCCCTCGTCGACCGCGACCGCGCCGTAGGCCACCGTCTCCCGTTCGAAGCGGCCCTCGTCGATGGCGCGCAGGGCCCGCCGGTGCGAGCGGAGGGCGAACTCCTCCTGGTCCTGCCTGCTGATGCCCCACTTCGCGGCGATCATCTCGGCGCCGGCGAACTGGTTCACCGGCCGTGTCCCGTACCGGGCGCGCCAGCCCTCGCTGCCCACGAAGGGGCCGTCCGTAAGGCCGAGCGGTTCGGCGGCCTGGCGGGAGGCGAAGGCGATGGGGATCAGCGACATGTTCTGGACGCCACCGGCGACGACCAGGTCCTGGGTGCCGGACAGCACGCCCTGGGCCGCGAAGTGCACGGCCTGCTGCGAGGACCCGCACTGCCGGTCCACCGTCACACCCGGCACCTCCTCGGGCAGCCCGGCCGCCAGCCAGGCGGTCCGCGCGATGTCCCCGGCCTGCGGCCCCACCGCGTCCAGACACCCGAAGACGACGTCCTCCACGGCGGCGGGATCGATCCCCGAGCGCGCGACCAGCTCCGTGAGCACATGCGCCCCGAGGTCGGCCGGATGGACCCCGCTCAGCCCTCCCCCGCGCCTCCCGACGGGCGTACGGACCGCTTCGACGATATAGGCCTCGGCCATGCCAACTCCCCATACAGACGAGTGAGTTACGTGCGTACGGCGATCCCGTCCAGCACCATCGACAGGTACTGCCGGGCGATCTCCTCGGCGCTGTGCTGTCCGCCGGGCCGGTACCAGGACGCGGCGACCCACACCGTGTCCCGCACGAACCGGTAGGTGAGCCGGACGTCGAGGTCGGCCCGGAAGACCTTGGCGGCGACCCCGCGCTCCAGCGTGGACAGCCACGCCTTCTCGAACTTGCGCTGCGACTCGGCGAGGAACGCGAACCGCTCCTGCGCGACCAGTTGCTTGCTCTCCTTCTGGTAGATCGCGACGGCGGCGCGGTGCCGGTCGATCTCCCGGAACGACTCGGTGACCAGGGCCTCCAGGGTCTCGCGCGGCCCGAACTCGGCGTCCAGGACGGTGTCGTAGCCGCCCCAGAGCTCGTCGAGGAAGGTCCGCAGGATCTCCTCCAGCATCGATTCCTTGGAGTCGAAGTGGTAGTAGAGGCTGCCCGCGAGCATGCCCGCGTGGTCCGCGATCTTCCGTACGGTGGTGGCGTTGTAGCCCTGCTCCGCGAAGACCTCGGCCGCCGTGTCGAGGAGTTCACGACGGCGGGCCGGAGCGGCGGTCACCGGGGGTTTCTTCTTGGTCGGCACAGCACCATTGTCGTGCCCCTCGCGCGACCTCCTGCGCCGCTACGCATGCTGGCTGCTCACGGAGACGACCTCGCCCGTCATGTACGAGGAGTAGTCCGAGGCCAGGAACACGATCACGTTGGCCACCTCCCAGGGCTCGGCGTACCGCCCGAAGGCCTCGCGCGCGGTGAGGTCCGCGAGCAGTTCGGGGGTCGTCACCTTCACGAGGTGCGGGTGCATGGCGAGGCTCGGCGACACCGCGTTGACCCGCACCCCGTACTCGGCGGCCTCGATCGCGGCGCACCGGGTCAGCGCCATCACGCCCGCCTTGGCGGCCGCGTAGTGCGCCTGTCCGGCCTGGGCGCGCCAGCCGACGACGGAGGCGTTGTTGACGATCACTCCGCCACCGGTCCCGCGCATCGCGCGCAGCGCGGCCCGGGTGCAGCGGAAGGTGCCGTTCAACGTCACGTCCAGCACCTTCGACCACTGCTCGTCGGTCATGTCGACGAGGTCCGAAGTGCCGCCCAGGCCGGCGTTGTTGACGACGATGTCGAGGCGTCCGTGTGCGGCGACACCCGCGTCGAAGAGGGCCCGCACCTGAGCCTCCTCGGTGACATCGCAGGGCAGCGCGGCGACCGCGTCCGCGCCGAACTCCCCGGCCAGTTCGGCCTCGTACTCCTTCAGCCGCCGTGTGTGCGCGTCGCTGATCAGCACGCGGGCGCCCTCCTGGAGGAAACGGCGCGCGGTGGCCCCGCCGATGCCCGCGCCGGCGGCGGCGGTGACGACGGCGGTGCGCCCCTTCAGCAGCCCGTGCCCGGGGACGTATGCCGGACTCTCGACGCCTGTCATACGGCCACGCTAACCTACCAAACACTTGTTAGGGAAGGACGGTTGGCGATGGACCTCGACTTCACTCCCGCCGAGGAGGCGTTCCGCGCCGAGGCCCGCGCCTGGCTGCGCGCACATGTGCCGGCCACACCACTCCCCTCCCTGGAGACGGAGGAGGGCTTCGCCGCACACCGCGCCTGGGAGGCCCAACTCGCGGCGGAGCGTTGGTCGGTGGTGTCCTGGCCGGAGGAGCACGGCGGCCGGGGCGCGGACATCGTGCGGTGGCTGCTGTTCGAGGAGGAGTACTACGCGGCGGGCGCGCCGGGACGGGTCGGCCAGAACGGCATCAACCTGCTCGCACCGACCCTCTTCGACCACGGCACCCGGGATCAACGCGCGCGTGTGCTGCCGTCGATGGCGACGGGCGAGGTGGTGTGGGCGCAGGCGTGGTCGGAGCCCGAGGCGGGTTCGGACCTGGCCTCGCTGACCTCGCGGGCGGTGCGCACGGGTGGGGGCTGGCTGCTGAGCGGGCAGAAGACGTGGTCGTCGCGGGCGGCCTTCGCGGACCGCGCGTTCGGACTGTTCCGCAGTGAGCCGGACACCCCGAAGCCCCATCAGGGCCTGACCTACCTGATGTTCGACCTGCGCGCACCCGGCGTCACGGTCCGCCCGATCGGCCGCCTGGACGGCAAACCGGCCTTCGCGGAGCTGTTCCTGGACGAGGTGTTCGTGCCCGACGAGGACGTGATCGGGGAGCCGGGCCAGGGCTGGCGGGTCGCCATGTCGACGGCCGGCAACGAACGCGGCCTCACCCTCCGCTCCCCCGGCCGCTTCCTCGCCTCCGCCGACCGCCTCCTCAACCTCTGGCGGCAGCAGGGCAGTTCGGAGACACTGCGCGACCGGGTGGCCGACGCCGTGATCGGCGCCCGCGCCTACCAGCTCTTCACCTACGCGGGCGCCTCCCGTTTCCTGGACGGCGAGTCCATCGGCCCGGAGTCCAGCCTGAACAAGGTCTTCTGGTCGGAGTACGACATCGCCCTGCACGAGACCGCCCTCGAACTGCTCGGCCCGGAAGGCGAGTTGGCGGACTCCGACTGGGCGGAGGACTATGTCTTCTCCCTCGCGGGCCCCATCTACGCCGGCACGAACGAGATCCAGCGCGACATCATCGCCGAGCGCCTGCTCGGCCTGCCGAAGGGCCGCCGCTGATGCGCTTCCTCCTCGACCCCGAACAGCGGGCGTTCGCCGACTCGTTGAACGCGATGCTGACGGCCGCGGACACCCCGTCGGTCGTACGGTCCTGGAGCCGCGGCGAGCATATGAGCGGGCGGGCGCTGTGGCGCCGTGTCGCGGGGGCCGGGGTGTTCGCGCTGGCGGTGCCCGAGGCGTACGAGGGGCTCGGTCCCCGGCCGGTCGAACTCGCGGTGGCGTTCATGGAGTTGGGGCGGCACGCGGTACCGGGGCCACTGGTGGAGACGGTGATGGCGGCGGCGCTGCTGACCGAACCCGCCCCGGCCAAGCGCCTGTTGCCCGCGCTGGCGGCGGGCGGGGCGATGGCCACGGCGGCGCCGGCGGAATCGTACGCGCTGGACGGTGACGTGGCGACGGTCCGGCTGAGCTGGGATGCCGACGGGCTGCGACTGGCGCCCGGGCACGACGGACCGGTGCGCGCGTCCCTCGACCCCGCGCGCCGTCTCACCCGTCTGCTCCCGGGCGGTGAACTCCTCTCCCCGGAGCCGCCCTTGGCCCACGCCCTCACCTGGGCCCGGCTGGCCACCGCCGCCCAGGCACTGGGTGTCGGCCTCGCGCTGCTCGACAGGACCGTCGCGTACGTAAAGCAGCGGACCCAGTTCGGGGTCCCCGTCGGCTCGTTCCAGGCCGTGAAGCATCGACTGGCCGATGCGAAGATCGCGTTGGAGTTCGCACGTCCGCTGGTCTTCGGCGCGGCACTCACCATGACGGAGCCGGACGTGGCCGCCGCGAAGGTCGCCGCGTGCGAGGCGGCGTACGCGACGGCCCGGACGGCGCTTCAGCTGCACGGCGCGATCGGCTACACGGCGGAGTACGACCTGTCGCTGTGGCTGACCAAGGCCCGTGCCCTGCGCGCGAGTTGGGGCGACCCGGGCGAGTGCCGGGCCGCCGTGCTCAAGGGACTCGGCAGCCTCGACGGTGCCGACGGCCTCAGTGGTGATGATCGCCGCTGGTGAGCTCCTTGTACTCCTCCACCGTCGGCTTCGCGATCCGCGTCTCCGGTCCGAACATCGCCTTGGCGAGCCGGGCCCGCACCCGCTGCCCGCCCTTGACCTGCCGCCGCACGCCGTTCGCGTCGACGAGCGGGCCGATCTCGTAGGGCGGTTCCTGTTCGTGCTGGGTGAGCCTGAACAGCTCGTCCTGCCCGAGGGGTTCGTGGACCTCGACGTACTCGCCGTGCGGCAGCATCTTGATGAGGCCGGACTCGCGACCGTGCAACACCTTGTCCCGGTCCCGGCGTTGGAGCCCCATGCAGACGCGCTTGGTGACGAGGAAGGCGACCACCGGCATCACGAAGAACGAGACCCGCACGAACCAGGTGATCGCGTTGATCGAGAGGTTGAGATGGGTGGCGACCACGTCGTTGCCGCCGCCGATCAGCAGCACGCCGTACAGGCTCAGCCAGGCCACGCCGAGTCCGGTGCGCACGGGCATGTTGCGCGGGCGGTCCAGGATGTGGTGTTCGCGTCTGTCGCCGGTGATCCAGGCCTCGACGAAGGGGTAGGCGCCGATGGCGGCGAGGATCAGCGGGAAGAGCGTGAAGGGGATGAAGACGCCCAACTCCAGTGTGTGGCCCCAGGCGTTGATCTCCCATCCCGGCATCACGCGGACGAGTCCCTCGGAGAAGCCGAGATACCAGTCGGGCTGGGCGCCGGTCGTCACCAGGTCGGGCCGGTAGGGCCCGAAGGCCCACACGGGGTTGATGCTGGCGATGCCGCCCATGATGGCGAGCACCCCGAAGACGAGGAAGAAGAAGCCGCCCGCCTTGGCCATGTAGACGGGCAGGAAGGGCATGCCGACCACGCTCTTCTGGTCCCGTCCGGGCCCGGGGTACTGCGTGTGCTTGTGGTAGAAGACCAGGATCAGATGCGCGACCACCAGGCCCAGCATGATCCCCGGCAGCAGCAGGACATGGACGGGGAAGAGCCGCGGGATGATGTCGTGCCCCGGGAACTCCCCGCCGAACAGGAACATCGACATGTACGTCCCGACGATGGGCATGGACAGGATCGCGCCATCGGCGAAGCGGATGCCGGTGCCGGACAGCAGGTCGTCGGGGAGCGAGTAGCCGGTCAGCCCGGTGATGATGCCGAGGAACAACAGGGTCCAGCCGAACACCCAGTTGGGCTCGCGCGGCTTGCGGTAGGCGCCGGTGAAGAACACCCGCATCATGTGGATCAGCATGCCCGCGATGAAGACGACGGCCGCCCAGTGGTGGATCTGCCGGATCAGCAGCCCGCCGCGCACGTCGAAGCTGATGTCGAGCGTGGACTCGAACGCCCGGGTCATCGGGATGCCGTTCAGCGGCGTGTACGAGCCGTGGTAGATGACCTCGACACCGCTCGGCTCGAAGAACAGCGTGAGATAGACGCCCGTGAGGATCAGGATGATGAAGCTGTAGAGGCAGATCTCACCCAGCATGAAGGACCAGTGGTCCGGGAAGACCTTGCGCATATTGGCCTTGGCCAGCGCGTACAGCCCGAGCCGTCCGTCCGCCCAGTCGGCGAGCTTCTCCCCCTTGCCGGCCTCGCCCGGCCGTCCGCCGCCCGCCGTACCGTTCACCGTTCGCGCGCCGTCCATACGTTCGCCGCCTCCCCGTCCGGATCACCCCACAGGGTGTCACGGGGGCCGGGCTAAGCCAACGGTGCGTCAGCAGGCAATGACAGTCCGATCACGGCGGCACGCCCCCGCGCGTGCAGTACGGCCTCCTCGTCGCCCAACTGCACGGCGTCGTACGGCCCGAGGGTCACCCCGGCCACCTCCGCGACCCCGTCCAGCGCCACCACCAGCGCGCCCGCGCACACCCGCAGCCGCCCCCGGACGACGGCGACCGTGGGAGCCGTAGCACCCGCGCCTCGCCGCCACATGACGTTGAGGTTGACGACCGGGCCGTCCAGCAACCGACAGCCGGTCGGCACATCGCCCCTGAAGTCCCGTGGTACGTAACGGGTGTTGACGAGCTGCCGCTCGCCCCCGACGGTGAGGTCCATGCCCGCCCCCTCGACGACGGTCAGCGTCCGGTCGACGTCGGGAAAGGCGGAGAACGGCCCGTCCGCGCCGACCTCGGCGAGGCTCACCCGCCACGCGAAGTCGTCCATGCCCGAGCCCTCGGGCCGGGCGGCGATCTCCCGCGTCACACCGCCACCGTTCTTCCAGGGCAAGGCGGTTCGGGCCGAGGCGGGCAGGAGACGGGTCACTGGACTCACTGGACGATCCCCCGCTCACGTGCCGTCGACAGCCACTGCGGGAACTCGCCCACGAGCCGGTCGTAGAGCTCCGCGTCGGACATCATCAGCGGATCCGAACCGGCGTGGAAGAAGCCCGCGTTGTCGACGGCACGCTTCTGCGGCACCGCCAACTCGTCGAGCTTGCGCAGGAATTCGAACTGCTTGCTCTTCGCGTCGCCGAAGCCGACGAACTGCCAGAACATCGGCAGCTTCGCGGCCTTGCACACATACCGTTCCGCGGCGAGCTTGTTGATCGGGCCACCGTCGGTCTGGAAGACCACGAGGGCGGGATCCTTGGAGCCGCTGTCGAGGTAGTGGTCGATGACGGCGTCCATGGCGAGGTGATAGCTCGTCTTGCCCATGTGCCCGAGTCCGGCCACGATCCGCTCGATCCGCCCCTGATGGCTGTCGAGGGCGATGTCCGTGACGGCGTCGACGTCGGTCGAGAAGAAGACGACCGGCACGGTCCCGTCGTCGTCCAGGTGCGCGGACAGCCCCAACACCCGGTCGGCGAGCGCCTGCACGCTGCCGTCCTTGTAGTACGGCTTCATGGAACCCGAGTAGTCGACCACCAGGTAGACGGCCGCCCGCTGCCCGTCCAGCCCGTGCTTGCGGAGTGAGACCCCGGCGCTCTTGTACAGGCTGACCAGCGCGGGCGCGGTCTCCTCGACCTTGCTGAGCGAGATCGCGGCCACAGGACTCCCTTCGGATCACGGCGAAAGGACGAGATTACGCCACGCGGGTCCGGCAGTCCCAATGTCCCCCCAACCCCCGGAATAAGGGACGTAACCGCCCCTACTCTGGCCCCATGAAACGCGCCGGCGTCCTGATCCTCGCCGCCGTACCCATCGTCCTCCTCGCGGCGACGGCCTACGGCTCCTCATCCACCGCCCACGACGACCCGCGGCCCGCGCGCCCGGCCGCCGCGGCCCAACGCAGAGCACCCGAGGGACTGGCCGCGCCGGCCATGAAGAACCTCGCGCAGGAGCTGGTGGCCAGCGCCGAGAACTCGACGCTCAACTGGCGCAGCGCGTACGGATATGTGCAGGACATCGGAGACGGCCAGGGCTACACCGCGGGCATCATCGGCTTCTGCACCGGCACCCACGACCTGCTCGTCCTGGTCGAGAAGTACACCGCCGCCCACCCCGACAACGGCCTCGCCCGCTACCTCCCCGCGCTGCGCAGGGTCGACGGCACGGACTCCCACCAGGGCCTGGACCCCGGCTTCCCGGCCGCCTGGCGCGCCGAGGCGAAGGTGCCCGCCTTCCAGGCGGCACAGGACGGGGAACGCGACCGCATCTACTTCGACCCGGCGGTCGCCACCGCCAAACGAGACGGCCTGGGCCCGCTCGGGCAGTTCATCTACTACGACGCGATCGTCTTCCACGGCCCGGGCACGGACGGCTTCTACGGCATCCGGGAGCGCGCGATGCAGCGGGTCAAACCCCCTGCCGAAGGCGGCGACGAGAAGGCCTACCTGAGCGCCTTCCTCGACGTCCGCCGCGCCGCGATGCGGGCCAAGCGCCCCGGGATCGACACCTCCCGCGTCGACACGGCCCAGCGGAAGTTCCTGGAGGAGGGGAACCTGACGCTGCGGACGCCGTTGGTGTGGAAGGTGTACGGGGAGACGTACCGGGTGCCGTAGCGGTGGACCCGGACGCGCCGCGGCGCCTGCCGGTCCGGTCGGGGACTGAGCAGGCGCCGCGCTCTGTTCCGCACCCCATTGTGCGGGACGTCTTTTGAGGGGATTCCCCCTCGATTTTCCAGGTGCCGTCAGACCATGAGCGAGCGGTCCGTCGGGCGGATCGGGGCCGGGAGTTCGCTGGCGCCCGTGAGGAAGCGGTCGACGCCGCGGGCGGCCGAGCGGCCCTCCGCGATCGCCCAGACGATGAGGGACTGGCCGCGGCCCGCGTCACCGGCGACGAAGACGCCGGGGACGTTGGTCTGGAAGTCGGCGTCGCGGGCGATGTTGCCGCGCTCGTCGAGGTCCAGGGCGAACTGGTCGACCAGGCCGTTCTCGCGGTCGGTGCCGGTGAATCCCATGGCCAGGGTGACCAGTTGGGCGGGGATCTTGCGCTCCGTGCCCGGCTTCTGGGTCAGCTTGCCCTCGACGAACTCGACCTCGACGAGGTGCAGCCACTGGACGTTGCCGTCCTCGTCGCCCTCGAAGTGGGTGGTGTTGACGGAGTAGACCCGCTCACCGCCCTCCTCGTGCGCGGAGGTCACCTTGTAGAGCATCGGGAAGGTCGGCCACGGCTGGGAGATCGGGTTCCGCTCGTCGCCCGGGCGGGGCATGATCTCCAACTGCGTGACGGAGGCGGCCCCTTGGCGGTGCGCCGTACCCACGCAGTCCGCGCCGGTGTCGCCGCCGCCGATCACGACGACGTGCTTGCCCGCGGCCGAGACCGGGGCGGTGACGTAGTCGCCCTCCTGCACCTTGTTCGACAGGGGCAGGTACTCCATGGCCTGGTAGACACCGGTCAACTCCCGCCCGGGGACGGGGAGGTCACGCGCGGTGGTGGCACCGGCGGCGATGACGACGGCGTCGTAGCGCTTGCGCAGGTCGGTGGCCTTGAGGTCGCGGCCGATCTCGACGCCCGTACGGAAGCGGGTGCCCTCCGCGCGCATCTGCTCGATACGGCGGTTGATGTGCCGCTTCTCCATCTTGAACTCGGGGATGCCGTAGCGCAGGAGGCCGCCGATGCGGTCCGCGCGCTCGTACACCGCGACCGTGTGGCCGGCCCGGGTCAGCTGCTGGGCGGCGGCGAGGCCCGCCGGGCCCGAGCCGACGACCGCGACGGTCTTGCCGGAGAGGCGCTCCGGGGCCTGCGGGGCGACGTCGCCCGTCTCCCAGGCCTTGTCGATGATGGAGACCTCGACGTTCTTGATGGTGACCGGCGGCTGGTTGATGCCCAGCACGCACGCCGCCTCGCAGGGAGCCGGGCACAACCGCCCGGTGAACTCGGGGAAGTTGTTCGTCGCGTGCAGGCGCTCGGAGGCGGCCGTCCAGTCGCCGCGGTAGGCGTAGTCGTTCCACTCGGGGATCAGGTTCCCCAGCGGACAGCCGTTGTGACAGAACGGGATGCCGCAGTCCATGCAGCGGCCGGCCTGCTTGCCGATGATCGGGAGCAGCGAACCGGGGACGTAGACCTCGTTCCAGTCCTTCAACCGGACGTCCACGGGACGGGACTTGGCGACCTCGCGCCCGTGGTTCAGGAAGCCCTTCGGGTCAGCCATTGATCGCCGCCTCCATCATCTTCTCGGTGATCTCGGTCTCGGAGAGACCCGCTCGCTCGGCGGCGTCCTTGGCGGCGAGCACTGCCTTGTATGCGCTGGGGATGATCTTGCTGAAGCGGTCCACGGAGACGGCCCACTCGGCGAGCAGCTTCTCGGCGACCGTCGAGGCGGTCTCCTCGGCGTGGCGGCGCACCACGTCGTGCAGCCACTGCTTGTCGTCCTCGTCCAACTCCTCGACGGCGCCCGCGTTTCCGACGTTCACGTTGTCGGGGTCGAGGTCGATGACGTAGGCGATGCCGCCGGACATGCCCGCCGCGAAGTTGCGGCCGGTCTCGCCGAGCACGACCGCCCGGCCGCCGGTCATGTACTCGCAGCCGTGGTCGCCCACGCCCTCGGAGACCACCGTGGCACCGGAGTTGCGGACACAGAACCGCTCACCGGTCCGGCCGCGCAGGAACAGCTCGCCGCCGGTCGCGCCGTAGGCGATGGTGTTGCCCGCGATGGTGGAGAACTCGGCGAGGTGGTCGGCGCCCCGGTCGGGGCGGACGATCACCCGGCCGCCCGAAAGGCCCTTGCCGACGTAGTCGTTGGCGTCGCCCTCCAGGCGCAGCGTGACACCGCGCGGGAGGAAGGCACCGAAGGACTGGCCCGCGCTGCCCGTGAAGGTGATGTCGATGGTGTCGTCGGGCAGACCCGCCCCGCCGAACTTCTTCGTCACCTCGTGGCCGAGCATCGTGCCGACCGTGCGGTTGATGTTGCGGATCGCGACCTGGGCGCGGACCGGCTGGGCGTCGGTCGCGCTGGACGCGGCCAGCGCGTCGGCGGCGAGCTTGATCAGCTCGTTGTCGAGCGCCTTCTCCAGGCCGTGGTCCTGCTCGATGACCTGGTGGAGGGCGGCGCCCTCCGGGAGTTCGGGCACGTAGAAGAGGGGGGCGAGGTCGAGGCCCTGCGCCTTCCAGTGGTCCACCGCACGCTCGACGTCGAGCGTGCCGGCCTGGCCGACAGCTTCCTCGATGGTGCGGAAGCCCAGCTCGGCGAGGATCTCGCGGACCTCTTCGGCGATGAACTGGAAGAAGTTCACGACGTATTCGGCCTTGCCGGCGAACCGGTCGCGCAGCACCGGGTTCTGCGTGGCGATGCCGACCGGGCAGGTGTCCAGGTGGCAGACGCGCATCATGACGCAGCCGGAGACGACGAGCGGCGCGGTCGCGAAACCGAACTCCTCGGCGCCGAGCAGCGCGGCGATGACCACGTCACGGCCGGTCTTCAGCTGGCCGTCGGTCTGGACGACGATCCGGTCCCGCAGGCCATTCAGAAGAAGCGTCTGCTGGGTCTCGGCGAGGCCCAACTCCCAAGGTCCACCAGCGTGCTTGAGGGACGTCAGCGGGGACGCGCCCGTACCGCCGTCGTGGCCGGAGATGAGGACGACGTCCGCGTGCGCCTTCGACACACCCGCGGCGACCGTGCCGACGCCGACCTCCGAGACCAGCTTGACGTGGATCCGCGCCTGCGGGTTCGCGTTCTTGAGGTCGTGGATCAGCTGGGCGAGGTCTTCGATGGAGTAGATGTCGTGGTGCGGCGGCGGGGAGATCAGACCGACACCGGGGGTCGAGTGACGCGTCTTCGCGACCCACGGGTAGACCTTGTGGCCGGGCAGCTGGCCGCCCTCGCCGGGCTTGGCGCCCTGGGCCATCTTGATCTGGATGTCGTCCGCGTTGACCAGGTACTCGGAGGTGACGCCGAAGCGGCCGGAGGCGACCTGCTTGATGGCGCTGCGCCGGGCCGGGTCGTAGAGCCGGTCGGCGTCCTCGCCGCCCTCACCGGTGTTGGACTTTCCGCCCAGCTGGTTCATGGCGATGGCGAGCGTCTCGTGCGCCTCCAGGGAGATGGAGCCGTACGACATGGCGCCGGTGGAGAAGCGCTTGACGATCTCGGAGACGGGCTCGACCTCGTCGATGGGGATCGAGGGGCGGTCCGACTTGAAGCCGAAGAGTCCGCGCAGGGTCATCAGCCGCTCGGACTGCTCGTTCACGCGGTCCGTGTACTTCTTGAAGATGTCGTAGCGGTTGGTGCGCGTCGAGTGCTGGAGGCGGAAGACCGTCTCCGGGTCGAACAGGTGCGGCTCGCCCTCGCGGCGCCACTGGTACTCGCCGCCTATGTCGAGGGCGCGGTGCGCGGGCGCGATGCCGGAGGCGGGGTACGCCTTCGCGTGCCGGGCGGCGACCTCCTTGGCGATGACGTCGATGCCGACGCCGCCGATCTTGGTGGCCGTACCGCTGAAGTAGGCGTTGACGAACTGCTCGTCGAGGCCGACCGCTTCGAAGACCTGGGCGCCACGGTAGGAGGCGACCGTCGAGATGCCCATCTTGGACATGACCTTGAGGACGCCCTTGCCGAGCGCGTAGATCAGGTTCCGGATGGCCTGCTCGGCCTCGATGTCGGTGAGGAACGTGCCCGCGCGGACGAGGTCCTCGACGGACTCCATCGCCAGGTACGGGTTGACGGCCGCGGCGCCGAAGCCGATGAGCAGGGCGACGTGGTGGACCTCGCGCACGTCACCGGCCTCGACCAGCAGGCCCACCTGGGTGCGCTGCTTGGTGCGGATGAGGTGGTGGTGGACGGCGGCGGTGAGCAGCAGCGAGGGGATCGGCGCGTGCTCGGCGTCGGAGTGCCGGTCCGAGAGGACGATCAGGCGGGCGCCGTTCTCGATCGCGGCGTCGGCCTCGGTGCAGATCTCGGCGAGGCGGGCGGCGAGGGCGTCGCCGCCGCCGGAGACCCGGTAGAGGCCGGAGAGGGTCGCGGCCTTCATGCCGGGCATGTCGCCGTCGGCGTTGATGTGGATGAGCTTGGCCAGCTCGTCGTTGTCGATCACCGGGAAGGGCAGGGTGACGCTACGACAGGATGCGGCCGTCGGCTCCAGCAGGTTGCTCGCGGGACCGAGGGACGAGCGCAGCGAGGTCACGAGCTCCTCGCGGATCGCGTCCAGCGGCGGGTTGGTGACCTGCGCGAACAGCTGGGTGAAGTAGTCGAAGAGCAGGCGCGGGCGTGCCGACAGCGCGGCGATCGGCGAGTCGGTGCCCATCGAACCGATCGGCTCGGCACCGGCCTTGGCCATCGGCGCGAGGATGACGCGCAGCTCCTCCTCGGTGTAACCGAAGGTCTGCTGGCGGCGGGTGACCGAGGCGTGCGTGTGCACGATGTGCTCGCGCTCGGGCAGGTCGGACAGCTCGATCTCGCCGGCTTCGAGCCAGTCGGCGTACGGCTTCTCGGCGGCGAGGCCGGCCTTGATCTCGTCGTCCTCGATGATGCGGTGCTCGGCGGTGTCCACGAGGAACATGCGGCCGGGCTGGAGGCGGCCCTTGCGGACGACCTTCGCGGGGTCGATGTCGAGGACGCCGACCTCGGAGCCGAGGACGACGAGGCCCTCGTCGGTGACCCAGTAGCGGCCGGGGCGCAGGCCGTTGCGGTCGAGGACCGCGCCGACCTGGGTGCCGTCGGTGAAGGTGACGCAGGCCGGGCCGTCCCAGGGTTCCATCATCGTGGCGTGGAACTGGTAGAAGGCGCGGCGGGCCGGGTCCATGGAGTCGTGGTTCTCCCACGCCTCCGGGATCATCATCAGCACGGAGTGCGGCAGCGACCGCCCACCGAGGTGGAGCAGTTCCAGCACCTCGTCGAAGGACGCGGAGTCGGAGGCCTCGGGCGTGCAGATCGGGAAGATCCGGTCGATCTTGTCCTGGTCGCCGAAGAGGTCGGAGGCGATCTGGGACTCGCGGGCCGCCATCCAGTTGCGGTTGCCCTTGACCGTGTTGATCTCGCCGTTGTGCGCGACGAAGCGGTACGGGTGGGCGAGCGGCCACGACGGGAACGTGTTGGTGGAGAACCTGGAGTGCACGAGCGAGATCGCGGAGGCGAAGCGTCGGTCGGACAGGTCCGGGAAGAAGGGCTCCAGCTGACCGGTGGTGAGCATGCCCTTGTAGACGATGGTCCGCGCGGAGAGCGAGGGGAAGTAGACGCCGGCCTCGCGCTCGGCGCGCTTGCGCAGCGCGAAGGCCTTGCGGTCGAGGTCGATGCCCTGGGTCTCGCCGTCGCTCACGAAGACCTGCCGGAAGAGCGGCATGGTGGAGCGGGCGGTGGCACCGAGGAGTTCGGGCGCGGTCGGAACCTCGCGCCAGCCGAGGACCGTGAGGCCCTCTTCGGCGGCGACCGTCTCGATCTGTGAGACGGCGGCGTCCGCGCCGTCCGGGGGCAGGAAGGCGATGCCGACCGCGTATCCACCGGCGGCGGGCAGATCGAATCCGGCCACCTCACGGAAGAAGGCGTCCGGCACCTGGGACAGGATGCCCGCGCCGTCGCCTGAGTCGGGCTCGGCACCCGTCGCACCGCGGTGCTCCAGGTTGCGCAGCACCGTGAGCGCCTGCTCGACCAGCGCATGGCTCGCCTCGCCGGTGAGGGTGGCCACGAAGCCGACGCCACAGGCGTCGTGCTCGTTGCGGGGGTCGTACATACCCTGCGCGGCAGGGCGAGCATCCATGAAGGACCACTTCTGGCCATTCGTGGGCTGCTGGGACGGCTGGCGCGGCGTACGCATCGGCTCTCCCGTCGTCGTCGTGGCATATGCGTGTGCATAGGGACGACGCTGGCCCTCTGCGAAGTGAGTGCAAAATTTCGTGCAGGTTACATGATGGAGCGGTTCTCGGGAACCGGATACTCCGTTCCAACATGCGGACGCCGCGGGGTGGCGGCGATGCACCGCACGTGCGGTGAAGGTTAAGGGGACCAAAGCGGACAGATCGATGTCCGTCGGTCCAGGGCAGAGGGAGCGTCGTCGCCCATCCCGCGGGTGCGCCGCGAGCGTCATTGCCCACAGCGCTTACGGCTCATGCCCAGTGGTTAAGCGTTCGAAACCAGCGAGTAACGGCTACTTATGCAGACCTCCGCATAAGTGCGCGTCGAGCTATCCTACGACCGTTCCGAACAGGGTGCCCAGGGCGTAGGTCACACCGGCCGCCGCACCACCCAGCGCGAGCTGCCGCAGCCCGCTGAACCACCAGGTCCGCGCGGTCACCCGGGCCACCACCGCACCACAGCCGAACAGCCCGATCAGCGCGAGCAGCAGCGCCGGCCACAGGGCGGTCGCGCCGAGCAGGAACGGCAGTACGGGAAGCAGCGCACCCAGCGCGAACGACCCGAAGGACGACACGGCGGCGACGAGCGGCGAGGGCAGGTCCCCGGGGTCGATCCCCAGCTCCTCGCGGGCGTGTATCTCCAGCGCCTGCTCGGGATCGCGCGACAGCTGCCGGGCGACTTCACGGGCCAGCCCGGCCTCGACCCCGCGGCTCTCGTAGAGGGCGGCGAGCTCGCTCTCCTCGTCCTCCGGGTGCTTGCGCAACTCCCGGCGCTCGACGTCGAGTTCGGCCTCGACCAGCTCACGCTGGGAGGCGACGGAGGTGTACTCGCCGGCCGCCATCGAGAAGGCACCGGCGGCGAGCCCGGCCAGCCCGGTGATGACGACGGTCTGATGACTGACGGCACCGCCGACGACACCGGTCATCAGCGCGAGGTTGGAGACGAGACCGTCCATCGCACCGAACACCGCGGGGCGCAGCCAGCCGCCGTTCACGTCGCGGTGGGTGTGGTTGTCGCGGTGCGCCTCGTGGAGCGTCGCCTCGGTCTCGATGATGGCCATGCGGTGATCCCCCAGGGGCTAAGGTAAGGCTAAGTTTAGACAAGTTCTACTCTTTGATAACGCCGAACATACGCTTTTCATTTCGCATCCACCAGCAAGGAAAGGCTGGGCTAACCAGCACGTTTACCCTCGAACGCTCATCCGAGCCACTGACCCTTCAAATGTCGACCGGGTGATGCTCCGCTCCGTCAGGCTCTGCCGAAGGCCTCCCGTGGGAGACATCCGCAAAGGGTTCCGCGCCCCGAGGCGCTCTGAGGGAACCCCGTAGGGAGAGGCCGCGTATGGCATCGATCGCCTGCATTCCCCCGGTCCCGGCGCCCAAGAACGCCACCGAACTCCGCGAACGGGCACGCGGCGCACTGCTCGGCCTGGCGGTCGGGGACGCCCTCGGCGCACCGGCGGAGAACATGAAACCCTCCGAGATCCGCGCCCGCTGGGGCCGCATCGAGGGATACGTGGCGGAGAACCCGGCGGGCACTGACGACACCGAGTACGCGATCTTCTCCGGCCTGCTCCTGGCCCGCCACGGTTCGGCCCTCACCCCCTCCCATGTGGAGGCGGCCTGGCACGAGTGGATCGCGGACCGGGACGAGGGCCCGTTCCGGGGCGCGGGCTTCAGCGAACGCGGCACCCTCGAAAACCTCCGCCGGGGCCTCGCCGCCCCCATCTCCGCCCAGCACCGCCACGCCTGGAGCGACGGTCTGGCCATGCGGGCGGCCCCCTTCGGCGTCTTCGCGGCGGGCCGCCCCGCCGAGGCGGCCCGCCTGGTCGCGATCGACGGTTCGGTGAGCCACGACGGCGAGGGCATCTACGGCGGCCAGGCGGTCGCGGCGGGTGTGGCGGCGGCGATGGCGGGCGCCCCCACGATCGCGGTGGTCGCATCAGCCCTGGCCGTGGTCCCGGACGACTCCTGGACGGCCCGCTCGCTGCGCCGCGCGGTGGCGGTCGCCCACCGCGGCGAACGCGCGGTCCGCTCCGCGGTCGTCATCGGCGGCTACCCCTGGACCGACCTCGCCCCCGAGGCGGTCGCCCTCGCCTTCGGCGCGTACGCGGCGGCGGACGGCGACTTCGTGGACTCCGTCCTCACGGCGGTCAACATGGGCCGCGACGCGGATACGACGGCGGCGGTGGCGGGAGCGCTGGCGGGAGCGACGCGAGGCGCGTCCGCGATCCCTTTGGACTGGGCATCGGCGATCGGCCCGGCCCGCGGCAGCTGCCTGCCGGCGATGGCGGGCCATCACGTCCTGGACATCGCGGAGTTGCTGGTGCCGGGGGAGGACACCAAGTGGGGTGGCGCGGTGCGACGCGATCAGAGGGAGGGCACCGGGGAGCGCGGCACGGCGGGACGCGATCAGAGGGAGGACGAGTACCTGCTGGCGTCGGACGAGGACGAGGTGCAGGCATGACAACAGCCAACGGCGACGGACTCGCCACCGGGGACGCGGACACCGCGCAGTGTCCGCTGGGAGCGGGAGCGGAGGCCGAGGCGGGAACGAGAGCGAAGGCGGGAACGGAGCTGAGAGCGGAAGCGGAGGCGGAGGCAGAGGCAGAGGCAGAGGCGCGAGCGGAAGCGGCTGAGGACGGTTGCGCACCGGTGGGGCCGCCCGCGCCCGACACGGTTCGGCGCACACACCGCGAACCCCCGGCCGGGCAAGGCGAATCCGCCCCGGTGGGGCCACCTTCACCCGGCACCGCTCACCTCACACACCTGGCCGTCGCACCCACCGAAGGCGAATCCGCCCCACTGGGGCCACCCCCACCCCACACCGTTCGCCCCACACACCTCACCACCCCCCACAAACCCGCACCCGCCAGCGGCGATCACTCCCCACAAGGGCACCCCACGCCCGACAACGAAACCCGCACCCCCCACCCCCCACCCCACAAACCCGCACCCGCCAACGGCGATCACGCCCCACAAGGGCCACCCGCACCCGACGACGAAAGTCGCACGGGCGGTGCGGGTGGGAGAACAAAAGCCGATGGCGGAGCCGAGGTGTGTCGGATCGAGGGGCTGCTGCTCGGGCTCGCCGCAGGGGATGCCGCCGGCTGGCCCGCCGCGAGGCACCGCGCTGCCAGGATGCCGGAGTGGACTCGCCGCCTCACCCGCGAGCTGGACACCTTCGCCGAACAGAACGCGACCACGACACTCCCCGTCCCCATCGCCCTCAACCAACCCCCCGAGCCGCTCCGCCTGGGCCCCTCCGACGACGCCGAGTGGGCAGCGTTCGCCGCAGAAGCCGTACTGCGAGCCGGCGACGACACAGCCCTCGGCGACCTCAGCAGAGAACGCCGGACGCGCGCTTCCATCGACCTCAGCTGGAACGCCGTAGCCAGCGAAGTCGCCGCCGCAGCGGACCGCGCCCCCGAGGTCGAGTCCGCCGTACTCCCCCTCCGCGCCCGCATCTCCGTCCGAGCCGGCCTCGGCAACCTCGCCGCCGGCCTCCGCCCACCCGCCACCGGCCACGACAACCCCCACTACTTCGACGACGCGGCCTGCGTCAGGGCATGCGTACTGGCGGTGGCGCACCCCGGCGACCCCCAACGCGCCGCCGCCCTCGCCGAGTTCGACGCCCGCTACACCCAGGACGGCGACGGAGTCCACGGCGCCAGGGCCATGGCGGCGGCCCTCGCCCTCGCACTCGTCGGCGCGGACGTGGACGAGTGCGTCGCGGCCGCCCTCGCCGAACTCCCCGAAGCCACCGAGATCGGCCGCAACGCCCGCCACGCCTTGAAGTTGGCCCGGGACAGTGACAACGCGTTCGCCCTGATCCCCCTCCTGGAACACCAGATCGTGGACCATGTCTACAGCTACGGCATCGCCGCCGCCGAGACCGTCCCGGTCGCCCTCGCCCTCGCCACCGCGTCCCGCGGCCGTATCGCGGAAGCGGTCCCCGCCGCGGCCTGCCTCTCCCGTGTCGCGGACTCCGCACCCGCCCTCGCGGGCGCCCTGACCGGCGCGTTGAGCGGCGGACGGGCGATCCCGTCCAGCTGGCGGAACGCCTGCCGTACCCTCTCCGGCTGCGCCCTCCCCCGCCTCACCGGCACCGACCTCGTAGAACTCGCCGAACTCCTGGAAGCCACACAACCGCCCCCACCAGGAGGATGATTCGGTGCATGACGCCCAAAGAACCAGAAAGCAGCCTTGACGAGAAGATCACCGGAGCCCTCGTCGGTGCCGCGGTCGGCGACGCCCTCGGCGGTCCCGTCGAGGGCTACTCCCCCGACCAGATCCTGGAGCGCCACGGCGGTCGCGTCCACGGTGTCGTCGGCCCCTGGAACGGCGACGCGTGGCGCACCGCCCGCCCCATCGCGCCGTACCACAAGGGCGACGGCCACGTCACCGACGACACCTTGATGACCCACGCTCTGGTACGGGTCTACGCGTCCGTCCGCGACCACCTCGACGCCTACTCCGTCGCCGACCACCTCGTCCCCGACCTGATGACGAACCCGCGCTGGATCCCGGAGTTGGAGGCGGAGGCCATCCCGCTCCAGCGCGTCTTCCTCGCCGAGAAGTGGCTCGCGACCCGTCTCCACTACGGCCATGTCGACCCCCGTGAGGCCGGCACCGGCAACATCGTCAACTGCGGTGCCGCGATGTACATGGCGCCGGTCGGCCTGGTCAACGCGGCCCATCCGGCGGGTGCTTACGCGGAGGCCATCGACATCGCGGGCGCACACCAGTCGTCGTACGGCCGTGAGGCGGCCGGTGTCTTCGCGGCGGCCGTCGCCGCGGCCTGCGTACCGGGCGCCACCCCCGACTCGGTGGTGACCGCCTGCCTCGCCCTGGCGAAGGACGGCACCCGCACCGCCATCGAGAAGGTCTGCGAAGTGGCCGCCCGTCACTCGGACTTCGAGTCGGCGCTGGCTCCGCTGCGGGAGGCGATCGCACCGTACGACACAGTGGGCCCCGTCTACCGCTCCCCCTCCCTGGACGCCCGCCGCCCCTCCCGCACCAAGGCGATCGAGGAACTCCCCATCGCCCTGGGCATGGTGGTGGTCTCCGGCGGCGACTACCGCCACGCGGTGCTGGGTTCGGTGAACTACGGCCGGGACTGCGACTCGATCGCGACGATGGCGGGCGCGGTGGCCGGCGCGCTCGGTTCGCCCGTTCCGCGGGACTGGTCGAAGACGGTCGCCGAGGCCAGCCGCCTGGACCTCTGGGAACCGGCGGCGACCCTCACCACCGTCGCCCGTGAGGTCTTCGAGCACGACGTCCGCCGACGCCGGGCCCACGAGGCCGCGTTCACCGAGATCGGAGGGCTCCGGTGCTCCGACTGACCTGGGTCCAGCCGGAGGACCTGCTCGGCCACGAACTGCGCCAGGCCGTCCAGGACGGACGCGAACCGTCGGCGATCGCCGCGCGCTGGCGGGCGGCGGGCGGAGCGGAGGCGCCGGCCCGGGCGGGAGCGTCGGACCGACCCGCCTCCCGCTACCTCCGGTTGCTCGCGGAGGATCTGCTGGACGAACTGGCCGACCTGCCCAGCCGGTTGGCGGACCAGGAGCCGACGGACCTGGCGAGGATCAGGGCCCTGTGCCCCAACTGGCCCGCCCCGCAGGCCACTTCCCCACCCCGCCCGGCCACCCTGCAGGCCGCCTGGCTGGGCCGCGCCGTCGGCTGCCTCCTCGGCAAACCCGTCGAGAAGCTCCCCCTCGACGGCATCCGCCAACTCGCCCGAGCCACCGGCAACTGGCCCCTGAACGCCTACTTCACCGCCCGGGGCGTCCCCGCCGAACTCCTCGCCGCCCACCCCT